>JBAUTC010000207.1:0-30491 GCA_049582025.1 Thiomonas sp. | reverse complement strand
GTTCTTGGTCTGCTGATAGTGGTCGAGCATCATCTTGTGGTTTTCACGGCCGATGCCCGATTGCTTGTAGCCCCCGAATGCCGCATGGGCGGGATAGAGGTGGTAGCAGTTCGTCCAGACGCGGCCGGCCTGGATGCCGCGGCCCATGCGGAACGCCCGGTTCATGTCGCGCGTCCAGACGCCGGAGCCAAGTCCGTACAGCGTGTCGTTGGCGATTTCCAGCGCCTCTTCCTCGTCCTTGAACGTGGTGACGGACACGACGGGGCCGAAGATCTCCTCCTGGAAAATGCGCATTTTGTTGTTCCCTTTGAAGACCGTCGGCTTGACGTAATAGCCGCCTTCCAGGTCTCCCGGGAGTTTGTTGCGCTCGCCACCAGTCAGCACCTGGGCGCCCTCCTGTCTGCCGATGTCGAGGTAGGAGAGGATCTTCTCAAGTTGCTCGCTCGACGCCTGTGCGCCGATCATGGTGTCCATTTCCAGCGGGCTGCCTTGCTTGATCGCTGCCACGCGCTTGATCGCGCGCTCCATGAAGCGTTCGTAGATCGACTCCTGGATCAACGCGCGCGACGGGCAGGTGCAGACTTCACCCTGATTGAGGGCAAACATTGCGAAGCCTTCAAGCGCCTTGTCGAAGTAGCCATCGTCCTTGTCCATCACGTCGGCAAAGAAGATGTTCGGTGACTTGCCACCCAGTTCCAGTGTGACGGGAATCAGGTTCTGGCTCGCATACTGCGAAATCAGGCGGCCCGTGGTCGTCTCGCCCGTGAAGGCGATCTTGCCGATGCGGCTGCTCGATGCCAATGGCTTGCCCGCTTCCAGGCCGAAGCCGTTGACCACGTTCAGGACGCCTGGAGGCAGCAGGTCCCCGACCAATTCCACGAGCACCAGGATGGAGACCGGTGTCTGCTCGGCGGGCTTGAGCACGACGCAGTTGCCTGCAGCCAGCGCCGGAGCCAGTTTCCAGACGGCCATCAGAATCGGAAAGTTCCAGGGAATGATCTGCCCGACCACGCCGATCGGCTCGTGGTAGTGATAGGCATAGGTGTCATGGTCGATCTCGCTGATGCCACCTTCCTGGGAACGCACGCACGACGCGAAATAGCGGAAATGATCGACCGCGAGGGGCAGATCCGCCAGCGTCGTTTCGCGGATGGGTTTGCCGTTGTCCCAGGTTTCGGCGGCAGCCAGCATGGGAAGATTGGCTTCCATGCGGTCGGCAATCTTGTTGAGGATGTTTGCCCGGTCCGTGGGCGATGTGCGGCCCCAGGCACCTTTGGCCTTGTGCGCCGCATCGAGCGCGTGTTCGATATCGGGTGCGGTCGAGCGCGGGATCTCACAGAACGGCTTGCCGGTGACGGGTGAAATGTTTTCGAAATATTGGCCACCGGCAGGTGCAACCCATTCGCCGCCAATATAGTTGCCATAACGCTTTTTGAAGGCAACGGCGGTGCCAAACTTACCGGGTTCGAGCATATCCATGAAGGTCTCCTGAGATTGTTGGGAAAAGCACTGCGCTGCAGATGCAGTGCTCTCATCGATATCAGGAATCGTGCCAACACCGACGCTTACATCCGAATACATCGGGGGCGTTCAAGAACAAGCACTTAGGTGAAGGCCTCCGGTTTTACCCGGAGGCGGACCCTCGGGCTGTATTCGCGATTCGCATCACTCAAGCGTCGCATCTTGCGACAGGTGACATGGCGGCTGTCGAGTGCGACACTTCGCCAATACAAGATTGGTTGCCACGACCTCGATGGCACGCCAACTCAGGAGACAGACATGCACCAGTCCAGGCCAGTGGACAGCGCGGGAATTGCCACGCTTTCGACCACGTTGCAGTTGGCGCGACAGCGTTTTTTCGAAGACGGAAGCGATCCGCAGGGCGCGGTGCCGGAGCTGATCGCAAGGTCATGGCGGCGGTGCTCTGCGCTCCCCTCCTCACTCAGTGGGACTCCCGAACCCCTGGCACAAGAGGCGTTGTTGGCCCGGCGCGACGCGCAGGGGCAGTTGCGTCGGCACGCGCTGCCCGAGCTGGAGGCTTTGGCCGAAGCGCTGTCACCCTCACGGGTGATGGTGCTGCTGGCCGACCCGCAGGGCATGATTCTCGATGCAGCTGGATCCGATGTGTTCATGAGCAAGGCCCAGCGTGTGGCGCTGATGCCGGGCGTCGAATGGTCGGAAGTCCAGCGGGGGACCAATGCGATCGGTACGGCGCTGACGGAACTCTCGCCGATCACCGTTCTCGGACACCAGCATTACCTCGAGCAAAACGGCGCCTTGGGCTGCACCGCCGCGCCGCTGCTGGGCTCGGAAGGACAGGTTCTGGGCGTGCTGGATGTCTCGGGCGATCCGCGCTGCATTCAAGCCCAGACCGTGGGTCTGGTGCGCATGGCGGGGCAGATGATCGAGCACCGCATGGCCATGGACAACCGTCCTGCGCACACCGAAATCCTGCGCTTTGCCCACGACCCGGCCCTCATTGGCTCACACCGCGAGGCTCTGCTGTGGATCCGCAATGCGACGATTGTGGGCGCCAACCGCGCCGCGATGCGCGTCCTCGGGATGACCTTCGAACAATTGCGCGGCCGATTCGTCGATGATCTGTTCAGCGCCTTGCCCGCGACCGACCGGGAGCAGTTCGAACTCTGCCTTCACCCCTGGCTGGCGCGGCCAGGGCGATCTGCATCGTGGGCTTCAGGCTGGGTCGGTCTCAAGAGCGCCTCCAATCGCCTCGCCTTGGCCGTGGCGCAAGAGCCCACGGAGCAGATCCGCCAAATCCCCACGTCGAAGCCGCCCATCATCGTCGACCCGCAGCGCGAAGCACAACGGCAACGCGCGGTGCGTGTCCTGGACTGCGGCATTCCGGTCCTGATCCTGGGGGAGTCGGGCGTCGGCAAGGAAGTATTTGCCAGGCAAGTCCACCAGGCCAGCCAGCGACGCCAGGGGCCCTTTGTCGCGGTCAATTGCGCTGCAGTTCCGGAAGGCCTGATCGAGGCCGAACTCTTCGGCTACGAGGAGGGTGCATTCACCGGCGCCCGGCGCAAGGGACAGGCCGGACAGATTCGGGAGGCGCACGGCGGCGTCTTGTTTCTGGATGAAATCGGGGACATGCCGTTGTCGATGCAGGCCCGGCTCCTCCGGGTCTTGCAGGATCATGAAGTCAAGGCGCTTGGTGGCGGGTGCCAGCAGAGCGTGGACTTTGTGCTGATGTGTGCCACCCATCGCGATCTCAGGGCGATGGCCGCCGAGGGGCGTTTCCGAACCGATCTGTACTACCGCCTGCAGCACTTCGTGGTCGACTTGCCGGCGCTGCGCGAGCATGCCGACGCCAAGGCGCAGATTGACGAACTGCTGCAGACCATCCTGCCTCCCGGCAGGCTCCGCCTCAGTCCGCAGGCGCGCGATGCGCTCTTGGCCTATTCATGGCCAGGCAACTGGCGGCAACTCGTCGCCGTCGCGCAGACGCTTCTGGCGCTGGCCGAACCTGGGAGTTGCATCGAGCTTGCCGATCTCCCCGATGAGATTCGGCGCGACTGGCGAACACATCACCAACAGCCACCCGCGCCGTCAAACGCGCTGACGCGCCCGGACGCTGAGTGGGAAGGAGCCGCGACGTCCCCAGTGCCGTTGCGCGCCATGACCGACACCGCGATTCATGCGGCAATCGCGTCCTGCGGCGGCAACGTCAGCCGCGCTGCGCGGCTGTTAGGGGTGCATCGCAGCACGCTTTACCGGCACATCACGCAAAAGTAGAACGTCGGCGCCTGCCCGGAGGACGTTCAGACACGGCGATGAACAACAGATGCGACCGCCGGCGTCGACCGAACTGCAGGCAGCGGACAAGGCAGTCGATCACTGATCGCTGACGCACTGGAATTCTCGACCCCAACTGGCCGCACCACGTCACTGCCTGGCGTGCCCGGTCGCGCTGCCGGGCCCTAGCGCTTCCTGCGGCCCTTCAGGGTGGCAAATGTCGACGGCAGATCGCCGACCACGCCAGTCGACTCGTCCGCCTGGTAGCCTGGCAAGCGATTCACCGACGCCTTGAATTCGTCGCTGCGAATGATCGTCAGCATCTCGCGCACCGCGGGGGCTTCGAGCGAGCGCTCCTCGCACAGCAGGAAGTAGCGCTCGGTCTGGACCGGCACGAAGTCGAGCTTGAACTGCCGCGCCGGTGTCTCCACCCCGAAGCCCACATCGGCCATGTCACTGGCCACGTAGGCCGCCACCGCCGCGTGTGTGAGTTCGCACTGCTCGTAGCCGTGCACCTGGGCCGGGTCGACACCCTCCTTGCGCAGCAGCAGATCCAGCAGAAAACGCGTGCCTGAACCAGACTGCCGGTTGATGAAGCGCAGTCCGGGCCGTGCCAGGTCCCTGATCCCGTAGATCTTTTTCGGGTCGCCCCTGGCCACCATCAGTCCGAGCCGGCGCGTTGCAACCCCGATCAGCCGTTGTGACGCCGGTTTGAGCCACGGCATGTAATGCGCCACTGCCTCGGTCTCGAACTCGCCGACCGGAACGTGGAAGCCAGCGAGCTCGCAGCCTCCCTTGTACAGCGAGGCCACTGCCTCGACACTGCCGCAGTAGCGCAACTCGGTCACGATACCGGCGCGACCGAGCGCGTCGTGCAGCGCCTCGATTGCAAAGCCGTGGCTGGCGTGGATCCGCAGCAGCGGCGGCACGCTCATCAGCACACGGTCGATCTCTGCCTGCAGCTCCGACGCGAGCGAGTCCAGCGTTGGTGAGAGCCGCGCCGCGATGCGCCGGTCCGCCCACACCAGCTTCTCGGCCAGGGGGCTCAGCGATGAGCCCTTGCCGCGTTCCATGTGCAGCAGTTGCGCGCCCAGAAGTTCCTCGCCATGGCGGATCAGCTGCCAGGCGTGGCGATAGGACACGCCCATCGCCTGGCACGCCTTCAGCAGGCTGCCGTTCTCGGCAACGCTGACCAGCAGAGCGACCGTGCGCTCGGCCAGCGCCGCGCCGTCGGCCCGGGCAATCGTCCATTGGGGTTTGATGCTGACTTGGTACATAAGGGTTGTTGCTTATGTTGGCGAACACCAATGAAGTCGGCCAATCCATTCATATTGCGCGATATTAACGGCCTTCCTACAGTGCCGATACACAAGGGACGCTTATGTTGATGAGCGCCTATATGGAGAGGAGACTGCCGATGAATCCGACTTCCGCGAACGTGATACAGGCCGCGCTGGCCCGGTACGCCGACCAACCGGGCGCGTTGCTGCCGATCCTGCACGCGGTTCAGGATGCGATTGGCTACATCCCGCGCGACGCAGTGCCGCAGATTGCCGAGCGGCTGAACCTGTCGCGCGCAGAGGTGCACGGCGTCGTTACCTACTACCACCACTTTCGCAGCGAAGCGCCGGGCCGGCACGTGGTGCAGGTGTGCCGCGCCGAGGCGTGTCAGTCGATGGGCGCCGATGCCTTGATGGCGCATGCCGAGCAGCGACTCGGCTGCGCCACGCACGGCGGCCACGGTGCCACGAGTGACGACGGCTGCTACACGCTGAACCCGGTGTATTGCCTCGGGCTGTGCGCCTCGTCACCGGCGGTGGTCGTTGACGACAAGCTGCATGCGCGCATGACGCCGTCGCGATTCGACCGGCTCATCGACGCGCTTGGAGACAAGGCATGAGCGCCGTGACTGTCTATGTGCCGCGCGACTCGGCGGCGCTCGCGGTCGGGGCCGACGAGGTCGCCTCGACCCTGGAGTCCGAATGCGCCCGCCGCGGCCTCGCGCTGAACCTTGTGCGCAACGGCTCGCGCGGCCTGCTGTGGCTCGAACCGTTGGTCGAGGTGAGCACGCCCCAGGGCCGGGTTGCTTACGGACCTGTCACGCCCGAAGACGTGCCTGCGCTGCTCGACGCCGGCCTGCTCGCCGGTGGCGCCCACGCGCTCTGCCACGGCGTTGCTGAGCAGATTCCCTACCTCGCGAAGCAGGAGCGTCTGACCTTTGCGCGCATGGGCATCACGGATCCGCTGTCGATTGCCGACTACGAGGCGCACGAAGGTTTCAAGGGCCTGCGCGCGGCGTTGGAGCAGCCGCCTGACGCCATCGTTCAGCAGGTTCTCGACTCCGGCCTGCGCGGGCGCGGCGGTGCGGCCTTCCCGACCGGCATCAAGTGGAAGACCGTGGCTGCGGCGCAGGCTGCGCAGAAGTATGTGGTCTGCAACGCCGACGAAGGCGACTCGGGCACCTTCTCGGATCGCATGACGATGGAGGGCGACCCGTTCATGCTGATCGAGGGCATGACGATCGCCGCGCTCGCTGTCGGTGCGACGCGCGGCTATGTGTACATCCGCAGCGAGTACCCAGACGCGGTCGCGACGATGGAAGAGGCGGTCGCTCGCGCAACCACTGTGGGCTTCCTCGGCGACGACATCCTCGGCTCCGGTCGCGGCTTTCAGCTGACGATCCGCAAGGCAGCAGGCGCCTATGTCTGCGGCGAAGAGACCGCGATGCTCGAAAGCCTCGAAGGCAAGCGCGGCATCGTGCGCGCCAAACCGCCGCTGCCCGCGATCGAAGGCCTGTTCGGTCAGCCGACGGTCATCAACAACGTCATCAGCTTCGCCTGCGTCCCGCTGATCCTGGCGCGCGGCGCTGCGTTCTACCGCGACTACGGCGTCGGCCGCTCGCGTGGCACGCTGCCAATGCAACTCACGGGCAATATCAGGTACGGCGGGCTGGTCGAGAAGGCATTCGGCGTAACGCTGCGCGAGTTGATGTTCGACTTCGGCGGCGGCAGCGCTACCGGCCGGCCAATCAAGACCGCGCAAGTCGGTGGCCCGCTCGGCACCTATCTGCCCGAGTCGCAGTGGGACCTGCCCATCGACTATGAAGCCTATGCAGCGGTCGGCGCGGTCGTTGGCCATGGCGGTATCGTCGTTCACGACGATACGGCGGACCTGTCGAAGCTGGCGCGCTACGCGATGGAATTCTGTGCCATCGAATCCTGCGGGAAGTGCACGCCGTGCCGCATCGGCTCGACGCGCGGCGTCGAGGTGATCGACAAGATCATCGCGCCGCCTACTTCGTCCCGTCCAGCCGGGACCAACAGGCCACAGCAGGTGCAACTGCTGCGCGACCTGTGCGACACCATGATCCACGGCAGCCTGTGCGCAATGGGGAACATGACCCCCCTTCCCGTGCTCTCTGCGCTGAACCACTTTCCGCAGGACTTCGGTCTTGCCACCCCCGACCGCGACGCGGCTTAGGAGACACTCATGCTCGAACATCTGACGGTCAATGATTTCGGAACGCCGAAGCGGGAGTCCGAACAGGAGGTCACGGTCGAGATCGACGGCAATCCGGTGACGGTGCCCAAGGGGACCTCGCTGATGCGCGCCGCGGTCGATGCCGGCATCCAGGTGCCCAAGCTGTGCGCGACCGACAGCCTCGAGCCCTTCGGCTCGTGCCGGCTGTGCCTGGTCGAGATCGAAGGTCGCAGGGGCTACCCGGCTTCGTGCACGACGCCGGCCGAAGCCGGCATGAAGGTGCGCACCCAAAGCCCGAAGCTGCAGGAGCTGCGCAAGGGCGTGATGGAGCTGTACATCTCCGATCACCCGCTCGACTGCCTGACCTGCAGCGCCAACGGCAACTGCGAACTGCAGGACATGGCAGGCGTCACCGGCCTGCGCAATGTGCGCTACGGTTTCGACGGCGCCAACCATCTCGACAGCGAAAAGGACGAGTCGAACCCGTACTTCACCTACGACGCGAGCAAGTGCATCGTCTGCAGCCGCTGTGTGCGCGCCTGTGAGGAAACCCAGGGCACTTTCGCATTGACGATTTCGGGTCGCGGTTTCGAGTCGCGCGTGTCGCCGGGCATGGACGAGCCGTTCATGGAGTCGGAATGCGTGAGCTGCGGCGCCTGCGTCGAGGCCTGCCCGACCGCCACGCTGCAGGAGAAATCGGTGATCTGGCTCGGCCAGCCCGAGCACAGCAAGACGACGACCTGCGCGTACTGCGGTGTCGGCTGCGGCTTCAAGGTCGAGATGAAGGGTAACGAGGTCGTGCGCATGGTGCCGTGGAAGGATGGCGCCGCGAACGAAGGCCACAGCTGCGTGAAGGGCCGCTTCGCGTGGGGCTACGCGACCCACCAGGACCGCATCACGACGCCCATGATCCGCAAGAACATCACCGACCCGTGGCAAGTCGTGAGCTGGGACGAGGCGATCAGCTACGCCGCCAGCGAATTCAAGCGCATCCAGGCCAAGTACGGGCGCGATTCGATCGGTGGCATCGTCTCGTCGCGTTGCACCAACGAAGAGGGTTACCTGGTCCAGAAGCTGGTGCGAGCGGCGTTCGGAAACAACAACGTCGACACCTGCGCCCGTGTGTGCCACTCGCCTACAGGCTACGGCCTGAAGCAGACGCTGGGCGAATCGGCCGGGACGCAGACCTTCAAGTCGGTCGAGAAGGCCGACGTGATCCTGGTGATGGGCGCGAACCCGACCGACGGCCACCCGGTCTTTGCATCGCGCATGAAGAAGCGGTTGCGCGAAGGCGCGAAGCTGATCGTGATCGACCCGCGCAAGATCGACCTCGTCAAATCGCCGCACGTCAAGGCCGAATACCACCTTCAGCTGCAGCCGGGAACGAACGTGGCCGTGGTCACCGCACTGGCGCACACCATCGTCACCGAAGGTCTGCTGGCCGAGCAGTACATCGCCGAGCGTTGCGACGACAAGTCGTTTCGCGAATGGCGCGAGTTCGTGTCGCGCCCCGAGCACTCGCCGGAGGCGACCGAAGCGACCACCGGCGTGCCGGCAGCCGACATGCGCGCAGCGGCTCGCCTGTATGCCACCGGCGGCAACGCGGCCATCTACTACGGCCTGGGCGTGACCGAACACAGCCAGGGCTCGACCACGGTGATGGGCATCGCCAACCTGGCGATGGCCACTGGAAACGTTGGTCGCGACGGCGTGGGCGTGAACCCGCTGCGCGGACAGAACAATGTGCAGGGCTCGTGCGACATCGGCTCGTTTCCGCACGAACTGCCAGGCTACCGCCACGTGTCGGACACGACCGTGCGCAGTGCCTTCGAGGCTGCCTGGGGCGTGACGCTGCAAAGCGAGCCCGGCCTGCGCATTCCGAATATGTTCGACGCGGCCATCGACGGCAGCTTCATGGGCCTGTACTGCGAGGGCGAGGACATCGTCCAGTCCGACCCGGACACCCAGCACGTCGCCCATGCGCTCGAGGCGATGGAGTGCATCGTCGTGCAGGATCTGTTCCTGAACGAGACGGCGAAGTATGCGCACGTGTTTCTGCCGGGATCGTCGTTCCTTGAAAAGGACGGCACGTTCACGAATGCCGAGCGCCGCATCTCGCGCGTGCGCAAGGTGATGCCGCCGAAGGCGGTCTACGCCGACTGGGAAGTGACGATGCTGTTGTCGAATGCGCTCGGCTACCCGATGCACTACCAGCACCCGGAAGAGATCATGGCCGAGATCGCGGCGCTCACGCCGACCTTCTCCGGCGTGAGCTACGCGCTGATCGACCAGCTCGGCAGCGTGCAGTGGCCGTGCAATGCGGAGGCGCCGAACGGCACGCCGACCATGCACATCGACCGCTTCGTGCGCGGCAAGGGCAAGTTCATCATCACCCAGTACGTGGCCAGCGACGAGAAGGTGACGCGCAAGTTCCCGCTGATCCTGACCACGGGGCGCATCCTGTCGCAGTACAACGTTGGTGCACAGACGCGCCGCACCGAGAACAACCAATGGCACGGCGAGGACCGGCTCGAAATCCATCCGGTCGACGCCGAGGACCGTGGCATCAAGGACGACGACTGGGTCGGCATCCAGAGCCGCGCCGGCGAAACGGTCCTGCGTGCCGTGGTCAGTGCGCGCATGCAGCCTGGCGTGGTCTACACGACGTTCCACTTCCCCGAGTCGGGCGCAAACGTGATCACGACTGACAACTCCGACTGGGCGACCAACTGCCCCGAGTACAAGGTCACTGCCGTGCAGGTGATGCCGGTGTCGCAGCCGTCCGAGTGGCAGCGCGAATTCAGCCGCTTCGACAAGGTGCAGGCCGATCTGCTCGAGCAGCGTTACGCCGCCGAAGCGGTGAGCGGCAAATGAACCGCGACGACTTCGAGATGCCGGTCGACGGCGCAGATCTGGCCTCGGTCGTGCGCTGGCGCGGCGGCCGCCGCAGCGAGGTCGACGACTGGGTCACGCAGGAGGTGCCGGTTGCACTCGAGTTCAACGGCATCTCGCACGCAGTGATGCTCGCCACGCCGGCCGATCTCGAGGACTTCGCGCTTGGCTTCGGTCTGAGCGAAGGCATCTTCGCCAGCGCAGCCGATCTGTACGGCTGTGAAATCGACGCGTCCGCCAAGGGCATCACCGTAAGCATGGAGGTCTCGGCCCGCAGCTTTGCTGGTCTGAAGGAGCGGCGTCGCACCCTCGCCGGCCGGACCGGCTGCGGCGTGTGCGGAACCGAGAGCCTGGACCAGGTGTTGCGCCCGGTGCCGCCGGTGTCCGCGGGCGTGCCGGTGCATTCAAACGCAATCGCCCGTGCGATGCGTGCGATGCACGACCGCCAGCGCCTGTGCCAGGCGACCGGTGCGGTGCATGCCGCCGCCTGGTGCAGCGCCGATGGTGCCGTGCAATGGCTGCGCGAAGATGTCGGCCGCCACAACGCGCTCGACAAGTTGATCGGCGCACTCGCACGCGCCGGCGCTGCCACCAACACGGGTTTCATCGAGGTGACGAGTCGCGCAAGTGTCGAGATGGTGCAAAAGGCCGCGGTCGCCGGCGTCGCGCTACTCGCCGCGGCGTCGGCCCCGACGCTTTTGGCGGTCGAGACCGCGCATGCCTCGGGCATGAGCTTGGTTGGCCTGGTTCGCCACGATGACCTCGTGATCTATACCCACCCTGAGCGCGTCGTGTTCGACGCGCTGGAGGTCTGAACAATGAACAACGACAACCTGATCCGCATGGCCAACCGCATCGGCGCGTTCTTCGCCGCGATGCCGGACCGCGAAGAAGCGATGCACGATCTCGCGCAGCACGTGAGGCGTTTCTGGGAGCCGCGCATGCGGGTCCAGCTGTTCGAGCATCTCGACACGCGCCACGGTGAAGGCGTCGACGAGCTCGTCGTCAAATCACTCGAACGCCACCGGTCGATGTTCAACTGAGGCCCGCAGCGTCCCGTTCTGCGGACCTGGCCAATAGAGAGCGGCAACGACAGAGTAAATGGCGTAAGCCTGTAGCGGCCCCTCACAATCCTCTGCCATCGAAATGGAGACGGCTGATGGGCGAGGAAGGCATTCTTGGTCGCATCAAGCCACATTGGCCAGCGGTTGGATCAGTGTGGTGACCTGCAAGCCCGTTCGTGCAACGGATGTCGGCGCGGCCAACGCAGGGTCAGAAACGCTCCAACCAAGGTCTCAATTCAAGCTCCCAGGTCCATGCACTGCGCTCCTGCTGCAGCACATGCAGATAGCTGCGGGCAATGGCCTCGGGGTCGAGCATGGAGTCGGGTGCATCGGGACGCTCCTGCCGCCCCGGATTGCGGATGGCGCCGTCGATCACGAAATGCGCCACGTGGATGCCTTGCGGCGCCAGCTCGCGAGCCAGGCTCTGGGCCAGTCCGCGCAGGGCGAACTTGCCCATGGCGAACGCGGCCGAGTGCGCATAGCCCTTCACGCTGGCGGATGCGCCGGTGAACAGAATGGCACCGCTGCCGCGTGGCAGCATGCGCCGAGCAGCCTGCTGAGCCACCAGAAAACCGCCATACGCGCTCACGGCCAGTGCCTGCGCCACCGCCTGCGGGTCCACCTCGGTGATGGCGCCTCGCACCCTGGCGCTGGGGTTGTAGATCACCACCGCGGGCGCGCTGCCGAATACCGCATCGAGCTGATTGAACAGCGCCTCGACCTGACCCGGATCACTGGCGTCGCAGCCCAACGCCAGTGCGTCGAGTTCGTGCGCCAAGGTTGCAAGCCTGGCGGGGTGACGCGCGGCCAGGGCGAGCTTGTAGCCGCCCTCCCCAGCGAGGAGGCGCGCAAGCGAGGCGCTGAGCCCGTCGCCGACGCCGACGATCAGTGCATAAGAGGGCGAAGACATGGGCAACCTCGCGGCGTGAATGCCTGCAGCTCGCAGGAATTTTTGGTCGACATGGCGGGCGACTTTAGCTGATCGGCGCGCTGCGCGCAGGCACTCGTGCAGTCCCGTTGTGCACAGGTCGTGCATGGTGCGCACGCCTGCAAGAAAAATTCCGGGAGCGCAAAATCTGTCATCTCAACAAAGGAGTGCCGCATGACCCTGAATCTCGCCCCTGCCACCCTGCAAGACCGTGTCGTCCTGATCACCGGCGCCTCGTCGGGATTTGGCGAAGCCACCGCCACATTGTTCGCGCAGGCGGGCGCGCGCCTGGCCCTCAGTGCCCGCCGCGCCGACCGGCTCGAGGCACTGGCCACCAAGCTGCGCGCACTCGGCGCGCAGGTCCTGGTCCTGCCAGCCGATCTGGCCGATGTGGACGCCGCACAGCAGATCGTGCGCGACACCGAAGCCCATTACGGCAGATTGGACGTGCTGGTGAACAACGCCGGCGTGATGTATCTGGAGCCCGTCGACACGGCCGACATGCAACGCTGGCAGCACATGATCCAGTTGAACCTGCTCGGACTCATCGCAAGCTGCCAGGCTGCCTTGCCCGGCATGCGCGCGCGCAAGGACGGCCACATCATCAACATCGCTTCCACGGCGGGTCGTCAGGCCAACCCCAACGGCGGTGGCTACTCGGCCAGCAAATGGGGTGTGGTGGGTTTCAGCGAGTCGCTGCGCCGTGAAGCCTACAAGGACAATATCCGGGTCACGGTGATCGAACCCGGCGTGGCGCAAACCGAGCTGCGCGACCATATCGCCCACGCCCCCACGCAGACCGCCATCAACACCTGGGCGGACAGCATGCGCCAGCTGCAAAGCGAGGATATCGCCCGCACCATCGTGTTCTGTGCGGGCCAGCCCGCCCATGTCAACATCAACGAAATTCTGATGCGTCCCACTGACCAGGAGCGCTGAAGCACCCATTTCCCAGGAGATAAAACAGCATGATTCTTGAACTCGCCGACATCCACATCCAGCCCGGCCGGCAGGCCGAATTCGAGGCCGCCATCGTCCACGGCGTGGACAGCGTCATCGCGCACGCCAAAGGTTTTCTCGGCTATGAAATCCGCAAGGGCATCGAGTCCGCCGAGCGCTATCTGCTGATGATCAACTGGGCCACTCTGGAGGATCACACCGTGGGCTTTCGCCAGTCCGAAGCCTTCGCCCAATGGCGCGCCATCGTCGGACCCTACTTCGCTGAGCCGCCGCGCGTGGAGCACTTCACGCTGGTGGCGCATCCGGCCAAGACCTGAGCCTGCGTTTGCATGGCCTGAGCGGCCGGCCTGTCTCAGCGCGGCCGAACGAACAGGGTATGCAGGCTCCTTGCGCAGGCTCCCTCGGCATCGAAGGCGACGGTGTGGGCGGTGCCGACGCCGCTGGCGTCAATGATGCTGCGTGCGTCCATGCCCATCCATTCGCCCTCTGGTTCGCGGTGAAGGCTGAGTTGCAGGTCGACGGGGACGAAGCTCCAATCACGCAGCGGCAGTTCGGCGCTGACGCCATTGGCCGAATCCAGCAGGATCAGCAGGCGCTCCAGGCCGCTGGTGGCCATGCCTTGTACGAGTGGAATCCGTGGGCGGGCCCACACCGAGGCGGGGCCCAGCGCGTCGAAACTGCCGTGTGCAAAGCGCCACTCCAGCGCCTGGGCGTATGGGAAATGCGTGATGCCAGGAAAGAACACCTGCGCCTGTTCGCCCGGCAGGGGAGGCGGCTCGAATGTGTCGCGTACCGTGGTCGCGCAATTCACCTCGCGCTGCATGCGCCATGCGCGTGCCAGCAACGCGTCGCGCCCGCCCGCGCTCAGGGTCGCCTCCAGTAGTTCGATGCGTTTGCCGGGCCGCGCAATGCGCAATGCAACCCGGCAGCGGGCCAGCGGCACCGGGCCGAGAAAGTCCATGCTCAGGCGCGTGATCGTCAGCCCGTCGTGTCCGCGAAACAGCCGCATGGCGTGGGCGAGCAATGCGATTGGCGGTCCGCCATGCAGCAGATCCGACGCCCAGGGCCCGACCGCGGCCTCGGTCGGTTCGTATTCAAATTCGTCGAGCTGGCGGTAAAAGGCATCCATGGGGATGAGCAATCCTGATCGTCCAAATCGCTGGAAGCCTAACAGCCGGTCGAAATACGTGTTTGCTGGCCTTCGAACCATCGATCCAGCCTGTCTCCATGGTGTTCGGGGGGAACTGGAGCCGCTTGCGGAAGCAGGGAAACGGGCCTCGATCGGAGCAGTGCGCAGGCGCCGCAGGGGGAGGTGCCTGGCCAGGGAATGGTGTCCGAAGTCGCTGACCGCAGCCGACGACTCAGACCAGCCATGCAATCAATTGACACCGCAGCCTGGATTGCGAACTTTGCGCCGGGCCGGCCCGAGGAGAGGTCTCAGGATCCAGTTCCTTCCCATGAACACGCCTTTGGGTGGGAACGTCGTTGCATCGAAGGGGCTTCTGGCATAAATTTCCGCCGACTTTGCCATTCTCGCCATTCTGTTGTTGTAGCCGCAGGATCGAACGACTGACGCGCGGATTTGTTCCCCCATCTCCACCGAGGCCATTGCCATGAGCCAAGACCGTCTGACCTTCTACACCAACCCGCAGTCGCGTGGGCGCATCGTGCGCTGGATGCTCGAAGAAGCTGGGGCACCCTACGACACCGTGCTGCTCGACTACGCCAGCACGATGAAGGCGCCCGAGTATCTCGCGATCAACCCCATGGGCAAGGTGCCCACCCTGCGTCACGGCGACACCGTGGTGACCGAAGTGGCGGCCATTTGCGCTTATCTGGCGGATGCCTTCCCGCAGGCTGGGTTGGCCCCCGAGTCCACAAGCCGCCTGCGCGGCCCTTACTACCGCTGGTTGTTCTTTGCCGCAGGCCCGGTGGAAGCCGCGGTCAGCAACAAGGCGCTGGGCTTCGTGGTGCCGCCGGGGCGCGAGCGCATGATCGGCTACGGCACCTTTGCCGAGGTCATGGACACGCTGGAAGGCGCGGTGTCCCAAGGCGACTACCTGCTTGGCGACCAGTTCTCGGCGGCGGATGTCTACCTGGGTTCGCACCTGGGCTTCGGCATGCAGTTCGGCACCATCGCCAGACGTCCGGCATTCGAGCATTATTGGGCCAGACTCAGCGCCCGCCCCGCAGCCGTGCGAGCCAGGGAGATGGACGATGCGCTGATTCCCAAGCCGCCTGCGGCTGCATGAAGGCAAGAGCCGAATTGCCATCGGCCGCGTGCGCAACATCGAGCTCCTCAGAACCTTGCCGATCCTGAGAACCGAGCAACCGGGAGGCATCATGACGATCAAGCCCTTCACGTTCAACCATGGTTCAACAGCCCGCAAGCGTCCGGCGCGCCGCAAGCGGCGGTGGCCCGCAGTCGCAACATCCTGCCTGCTCGCGAGCCTGTGCGGCTGGGCCATGGCCGCGCCTCCCGCCGTGCGCGTCAATCCGTTTCACGATCCCTTCGAGCAGGCCACGCAGGGCCTGGCGGGCTGCCCGGTTCCCAGCCCCCCGACCTATACCCACGCGGAACAGGAGGAGGCCGAGCATCACCGCGTCGAGCGCGGCAATAGCTGCTACCTGGCCGGGAAATGTCGCCTGTCCAACAGCTTTCTGTACGACCGCGGCATTGCGCGCGCGCTGCTGCCCGCGCTGCGTGCCGCCCCGCAGTTGCGTGACACCAGTGTGTGGGTGCTGGTGCAGGGTCGCTTCGTGCAGTTGTTCGGCTGTGTCTCGCGGCAGGCGCAGATTGCGCATCTCGAAGCGGTGACCCGTGCCACGCCCGATGTGCAGGCTGTCGTCAGCGACATCCTCGTCGGCACGCACGGCAAACCGCCCTATGCGCTGGAGTCATCTGCGGCAGGGCAACACTGACGGATTGCGCAACGATGTAATCGATGGGCAGCAAGGCCATTCGAGTCGGGTTAACCTTGCAGCGATGCAAACCATCCTCAAGGTCACGAACCTTTCCAAGACGTATGCCTCCGGCTTTCAGGCACTGAAGGACATCAATCTCGACATCCGCCGCGGCGAGATCTTCGCCCTGCTGGGTGCCAATGGCGCCGGCAAGACGACGCTGATCAGCATTGTCTGCGGCATCGTCAATGCCAGCGCCGGGAGCGTGCTGGTCGATGGCCACGACATTGCGCGAGAGTACCGGGCATCGCGATCCCTGATCGGCCTGGTGCCGCAAGAACTGACGACAGACTCCTTCGAAACCGTCTGGGCGACGACCTCCTTCAGCCGTGGCCTGTTCGGCAAGCCAGCCAACCCGGCCCACATCGAGAAGGTGCTGAAAGCCCTCTCGCTCTGGGACAAGCGGGAGAACAAGATCATGACCCTGTCCGGCGGCATGAAGCGGCGCGTGCTCATTGCGAAGGCGCTTGCGCATGAGCCGCAGATCCTGTTCCTCGACGAGCCCACGGCCGGGGTGGATGTCGAACTCAGGCGCGATATGTGGCAGCTGGTGCGCGAGCTGCGTGCTTCCGGCGTCACGGTCATCCTGACCACGCATTACATCGAAGAGGCTGAAGAGATGGCCGACCGCATCGGTGTCATGCGCAAGGGTGAAATCATCCTGGTGAAAGACAAGGTTGAACTGATGCACGAGCTGGGCAGGAAGCAGCTCTGGCTGCAGTTGCAGCAGCCGCTGCAGCAACTGCCTGCCGAACTTTCGAACTATCCGCTGGAGCTGTCGGGCGATGGCACCGAACTGACCTACACCTACGACACGCAGGACACGCGCATCGACATCGTTGATGTCCTCAAGCACCTGGGCAATGCCGGAATCCACTTCAAGGACTTGCGCACCACGCAGAGTTCGCTCGAAGACATTTTTGTGAACCTGGTCAGGGAGCAGGCATGAATCTCTACGCCGTTCGTGCGATCTACGCCTTCGAAATGGCCCGGACCTGGCGGACGCTGATGCAAAGCGTCATTTCCCCGGTCATCTCGACCTCGCTGTATTTTGTCGTGTTCGGTGCCGCCATCGGCTCGCGCATGCCGACCGTTGGTGGCGTCAGCTACGGGGCCTTCATCGTCCCCGGCCTGGTGATGTTGTCGCTGCTGACGCAGAGCATCTCGAATGCATCCTTCGGCATCTACTTCCCCAAGTTCACCGGCACGATCTACGAGCTGCTGTCGGCGCCGATCTCCACCTTCGAGATCGTGCTGAGCTATGTCGGTGCGGCCGCGACCAAGTCCATCGCCCTGGGGCTCATCATTCTCGCCACGGCGTCGCTGTTCGTACCGCTGCATGTCGATCATCCATTCTGGATGCTGACGTTTCTGGTGTTGACCGCGACGACCTTCAGTCTCGTCGGCTTCATCATCGGCATTTGGGCCGACGGCTTCGAGAAACTGCAAGTCGTGCCGCTGCTGATCATCACGCCGCTCACTTTCCTGGGCGGCAGTTTCTACTCCATCGACATGCTGCCGGCGTTCTGGCGCACGGTGGCATTGTTCAATCCGGTGGTCTACCTGATCAGCGGGTTTCGCTGGAGCTTCTATGGCCTGGCCGATGTGAGCATCGGCATCAGCCTGGGAATGACGCTGGCCTTCCTGCTCATGTCACTGACGCTGGTGGCCTGGATCTTCAAGACCGGGTATCGCCTCAAGGCGTAATGCATCACGCAGTCACGCATCGCACGAAGCCGGCATCCGACATGCTCACGCCGGCGCCAAGCTCAGCGGCAATTGCGCTTGGCGCGCCTCGGATGCCTCACCGGATTCACCATCCAGTGCCAGCGCACTGGCCCGCACTCCCAGCAGCCGCAGCTTGCGCTGCAGGTCGACGCGCTTGAGACACTCCCCCGCGGCCCGGCGGATGCGCCCGGCGTCGGCTGTTGGCGCCGATAGCGAGATGTCCCGCGTCACCGTGCGGAAGTCGTCGAAGCGCAACTTGATGCCGATGGTGCGCGACACGACCCCCTGACGTTGCAGGTCGGTCGCCAGCCGCTCACACAGGTGCGTGAACACCGTCGACAGCGCATCTCGATCGCGTTTCGCATGCAGATCGCGCTCGAATGTGGTCTCCCGGCTGATCGATTTCGGGTCGGCATGCGTGACCACCGGGCGATCGTCGATGCCGTGGGCCACATCATGGAGCCAGGCCGCGTAGTTGGCGCCGAAGTGGTCCTGCAACACGCCGAGATCGGCTTGCGCCAGTTCGGCGATGGTGACGATCCCGAGGCGTGACAGCTTTACCGTGGCTTTGGGTCCGATGCCGTTGATCCTGCAGGCTGGCAAGGGCCAGATGCGGGTGGCGATGTCCTCGCGCGTCAGGATGGTGATGCCATCGGGCTTGTCCAGCTCCGAGGCAATCTTGGACAGAAGCTTGTTCGGGGTGATCCCGATCGAGCAGCTCAGTCCCGTCGCGGTCTTGACTGCATCCTTGATGCGCCGCGCCAGAGTCATGGCGTCTTCGGGGTGATCGCTCAGGTCGACATAGATCTCATCGATGCCGCGATCCTCGATCCGCGGTGCGATCTGCGCCACCGCAGCCTTGAAGCGCCCCGAATACGAGCGGTAGGCGTCGAAGTGCGCCGGCAGCAACACCGCGTCCGGTGCGAGCTTGGCCGCTTTCATCATGCCCATGGCCGAAAACACCCCCAGGGCACGCGCTTCATAGGTGGAGGTGGTCACCACGCCTCGTCCGGCATAGTCGCGCAGCCTGGCAAAGCGCCGCGTTCCATCCGCCTGGACCACGGGATGCCAATCGCCACGTCCACCCACCACCACCGGCAGACCACGCAGTTCGGGGTAGCGCAGCAGTTCGACCGAGGCAAAGAATGCATCCATATCCACATGTGCGATGCGTCTGGATGGCTGGGGTGTAGGCATGGGAGCGGACAGTGTTGCACGCGCGATGGAGAGGATAAAGGCTGATGATATAGACAGTGGACGGAGGGCGCAATTGCGGCCTGCCCTCCGGTCTCCAGGCCACGTCAACCCGAAAAGGAGTGCGTTCGGATTCAGCGCCCTGCACCCGGGGGAAGGGGCGAACTGCTGACGCGGCCGTGCGGGCGGTGTGGTGGATAATCCGCCGGAATGGTCAGACAGTCCCGCAGCACGCGCGTGAAGCATGCCTGATCAATCTTGCATTGCCACCCAGTCTTTCGACTTGGTCCGCGGTGTTGAGTCGACGATGTGATCACTTTCTTTGCATTGAGGTCCACCATGAGCAAGCACATCCTCTTGATTCAGGGCCACCCCGATCCCAGCCAACGTCATTTCTGCCATGCCCTCGAAGAGGCGTATGTCGGTGGCGCGGTCGCCGCGGGCTGCGAAGTCCGGCGCATCAGCGTTGCAACACTGGATTTTCCGCTTCTGCGCAGCCAGGAGGAATGGGAGCACGGCATGCTGCCTGCAGGTCTGGCGGGTTCGCAAGCAGCGATCAAATGGGCGGAGCACATCGTGCTCATCTTTCCACTGTGGCTGGGGGACATGCCCGCTCTGCTGAAGGGTTTTCTCGAACAGGTGGCCCGCCCGGGATTTGCGTTTTCGGCGGAGGGCAACAATCCGTTCGCCAACAAGGGACTCGCCGGCCGTTCGGCGCGGGTGGTGGTCACGATGGGCATGCCCGCGACCGTGTATCGCTGGTATTTCCGGGCGCACAGCGTGCGCTCGCTGGAGCGGAACATCCTTGGTTTCGTCGGCATTGCGCCAGTCAACGAAACCCTGATCGGCATGGCCGGCAACCTGAATCGGGATCAGGCCGACAAGTGGCTGGCCAGGCTGGAGCGACTCGGCGCGCGCGGCGAATAGACGCACCATGTCCTTGCCGTCAAGCCAAGCAGCCGGGCATCCTCAAGGCGAAGATCACGTCCTCCGCGAACGGTGGCGCAAGTGAGCACCGGGGCCATCGATCACGCTGCGGCGAGCCCGGCAGATACGCTGGTGGACAAGCTCCAGCGCCAACTGCAGATGGCCACCGGGCGTCCGGTGCGACGCGTTGAGACGCATATCTCCTGGGTGCTGCTTGATGGCGAACACGCCTGGAAAATCAAGAAACCTGTGCAGCTCGATTTCCTTGACTTCAGCGCACTCGAAGTTAGACGGCGTGCGTGCGAGGACGAATTGCGGCTGAATCGGCGGCTAGCGCCCACGATCTACCTGGACGTGGTGCCGATCCATGGCAGTGCTGCGGCACCACGCCTGGGAGGCGAGGGCGATCCCATCGAGTACGTGCTCCGCATGAAGCAGTTCGCCGCGGGCGCGCTCTTCAGTGAAAGGCTGGCTGCGGGCAGCCTGGACAGTCAGTCCATCGACCGGCTGTCCGCGCGACTGGCCGCTTTTCACGACGCCGCGCCTGTGGCTGCCGACGTTACGCCGTACGGCAATTCCCAATGGATACGGGCGGTGGCGGCGAAGGTGCTTGCGGACCTCGATGCGCAATCGAGAGAGATCCGCCTGATCGGTTTGCGCCACTGGTGCGAGGAGCAAGGGGCGCGCCTGGATTCATGCTTCGAAGCCCGCAAGCGCCAGGGGTGGATCCGCGAGGGTCATGGCGATCTGCACCTGGCCAACGTGGTGGTTCTGGATGACACGGCCACAGCCTTCGACTGCATGGAGTTCGACCCCGGTCTGCGCTGGATCGACGTGCAATGCGACATCGCCTTCTTGACCATGGACCTGACGGCGCGCGGTCGGCGCGATCTGGCGTTTCGCTTTCTCGACGGATGGCTCGAAGGCACCGGCGACATCGCCGGCCTGGCGGTCCTGCGCTATTACGAGGTCTATCGCGCGCTGATCCGGGCGCTGGTCGCTGGCATCCGTCGCGGCCAGGGCCTGGATGCCGTGGGGCCGGACTACATCGGTGTGGCGCTTGGACTGGCCGTGCCGGGCGCTGCGCGCCTGCTCATCACCCATGGTCTATCTGGATCGGGCAAGAGCGAGCTGTCGAAGCGGCTGCTCGAGGTCGCCGGTGCCGTCCGCCTGCGCTCGGATGTCGAACGCAAGCGGCTCTTCGGCTTGCACGCGCTCGATGATTCGTCAGCATTGGTGCGGGACGGCATCTATGCGCCCTCGACAACGCAACGCACCTACGCGCGTCTGCGCGAATTGGCCGCCACCGCGCTCGACGCCGGCTATCCGGTCATCGTCGATGCCACGTTCCTGCGCGCGCAGGAGCGCGAGGCGTTCCGAAGCCTTGCCCGCGCTAAAGAGGTGCCGTTCGCGATCCTGGACTGCCGCGCCGATCCCGCCGTACTGCACGAGCGCGTTCGGGCACGCAGCCGCCGCGCAGACGATGCCTCCGAAGCCGACCTTGCGGTGCTCGAACGGCAACTCGTCGATTGCGAACCACTGCGTGCAGATGAGCGCTGCGATTGCATCGACGTCGATACCACCCTGCCGCTCGACGTCGATGCAATCGCGCAGCGCTGGCTGCGCTTGAGGTAGTCCCATCTTTTGCGCGTTTGAATTCCTCGCATGAGGTCGTGAATGCATGACAGGAGGCCGCGCTGTCGCTGCGGAGACAGTGCGGCCTCCGGCTCCTCAAGGATGTACATGCCTTGCCCCCGAAACGCTCTGTCCGGGGCAGCCCCGAGCGGCATGGTTCCGGCCGCGGCAGCAGGGTACTTGCCTGAACCGGGGCGTTGCGGCATACTGATCATTAATACAGTATTTTGCCCAACGCCATTCCCATGTTCTCCGCCCCAGCCTGGCAGGACGATGAGGCGCCGTTTTCCAGCGCGGCATCATCGTTTTCTCACCTGCATCCACCCCGGCCACTCCCGCCCGCGGTGGTGTCGGCCGTCTGGCGGGGCAGCGACCTCGGCACTGCGGTTAGCACCGTGGTGGCCAGCGGCTGGGTTGAGCTCGACCACGAACTCCCCGGTGGCGGCTGGCCCTGCGGCAGCCTGACCGAGGTGCTCAGTCCCCAGACTTCCCTGCTCGAATGGCGCCTGCTCGGCCCCGCGCTGCGTCGCGTGGTGGCCGATGGCGGCCAGGTGCTGCTCGTCGCCCCGCCGAAGCCTCCTTTTGTTCCCGGTCTGCAGCACCTGGGGCTCGGGGCGCGACATCTGGTCTGGGTGCAGGCCGACGCGCCGTCCGAGCGGTTGTGGGTGACCGAACAACTCATCAAGGCCCATAGCCCGGGCGCCATCCTGACCTGGCTGCCCCAGGCACGCCCGGAGCAGTTGCGCCGTCTGCAAGCCCATGCCCAGGGCAGTCAATCGTTGGTGATGTTGTTTCGTCCCGATTTCGCCCAGAATGAAGCCTCACCCGCTCCGCTGCGCGTGCAGGCCAACGCCGTGCCGGACTGGGCCCTTCGGGTGCAGGTTCTCAAACGCCGCGGCCCCGTGCATGAGACTCCTCTGCTGCTGCCCTCGGTGCCGGGCGGTCTGCAGGCGGTGTTGACACCTCGCGTGCAGACACCGGGCCTGTTGGTGTCCGGTGTGCCTTCCACGCCTCAAGGAGCCGCCCATGCTGTGGGCCGCACTCCGACTGTCCGCCCCAGCCGACACCACACCACCACCCCATGACGACGCATGCGCTGGACTGGCGACCTGGGCCCTGCAATTCACCCCCCGTGTCGTCCGCGTCCAGAATGCCGTGCTCATGGAGGTCGAGGCCAGCGTGCGGCTGTTCGGCGGTCGCCGCGCCTTGCACCTGCGTGTGGGGCAAGAGGCACGCGAACTCGGCGTCACGGACCTGGCCTGGGCGCCCACAGGACAGGGAGCGCTCGCGCTGGCCACTGCGGGAGTGGACAACGGCTTGTGCGAACCGCTGGACAGTCTGCTCGACAGCCTGCCCATGCAAGCCCTTGGCGCGGTGCTGCCGCATGCCCCGACCCTGGCCCAACTCGGCTGCCGGACCTTGGGGGATGTGCGCCATCTGCCGCGCGGGGGCCTGAGTCGGCGCTTCGGTCCCGATCTGCTCATCGCGCTCGACCAGGCATACGGGCTGCGCGCCGAGTCCTATCGCTGGGTCGAACTTCCCGAGATCTTCCAGGCCAAGGTGGAACTCATGGCGCGGGTCGAGACCGCCCCGGCGCTGCTGTTCGGTGCCCGGCGCTTGCTGCTGCAACTGGCCGGGTGGCTCGCGGCACGCCACTGCGGGGTCACGGCCTTGACCCTGTCCTGGGTGTTCGACTCCATGCGTCCGCGCGACGCCGGGCCTGGTGGCGAACTGACCGTGCGCACCGCCAAGCCGCTGCGCGATGTCGAGCATCTGAGCCGCTTGCTGGCCGAGCATCTGGCCCAGGTCCAGCTGGCCGCGCCTGTGGAGAGCCTGGCGCTGCATGCCGTGGAGGTGCATCCCCTGCAACAGCACAGCCGCTCGCTGCTGCCGGACCCGCAGCATGCAGCCGAGTCGCTGGCACTGGCGCTGGAGCGCATCACCGCTCGCCTCGGCGAGTCCCGGGTGCAGCGCCCAGTGCTGGTCGAGGATGCCCGGCCGGAATGGTCGCAACGCTGGCAAACTGCATCACTGCCGCTGCCGCGTCTCGCCGCCGCTCCTGATGGTCTGCCGCAGCCCACCTTCCTGCTGCCAGAGCCGCTGCGTTTGGCAACACGCAACCACCGCCCGCTCCATCAAGGCGAGTTGCAGTTGCTGCTCGGGCCGCACCGGGTCGAAGGGGGCTGGTGGCACCGCGCGGTGCAGGATGGCCAGGATGTCACCCTGCATGTCGCGCGCGACTATTGGGTGGCGTTGAGCGCGCACGCGGGGGTGCTCTGGCTGTTCCAGACCCGGCTGGCCCAGGACGAGACCGCCTGGTTCCTGCATGGCGTCTTCGCGTGAGGAGCGCTGATGACATCCTTGCCCGACTACGTGGAATTGCAGTGCCGCTCCAACTTCAGCTTCCTGCGGGGTGCCAGCCATGCCGAAGAACTGGCGGCACGCGCCAAGGAGCTGGGCTATGCCGGCCTCGCCGTCACCGACGACTGTTCTCTCGCCGGGATCGTGCGTGCGCATCGGGCAGCGACTGAACTCGCCCTGCCCCTGCTGGTGGGCAGTCAGTTCACCGTGGAGACGGGCACCGATGCCGCCCCCGGATTCACCTTGGTGGTGCTGGCATGCAACCGCACCGGCTATGGCAGGCTCTGCAGCTTCATCACCCGGCTGCGACGGTCGTCGCCCAAGGGCAGCTACCACTTGGGGATCGAGACCATCGACGGCGAGGCCCTGGCCGATTGCGTGGTGCTGGCCTGTCTGTCGCGCCGGGCGGATGAGGATGTCCTGATGGCGCAAAGCCGCTGGCTGCTGACCCACTTCACCGGGCGCTGCTGGCTGGGGGTGGCGCTGCACCGCCAGCTCGACGATGAACGCTGGCTGGCGCGCCTGCGTGCGCTGTCGGCCGCCACCGCCATTCCGCTGGTGGCCTGCGGCGACGTGCTGATGCACGTGCGCTCGCGCAAGCCCTTGCAGGACCTACTCACCGCCGTGCGGTTGAACCAGCCCATTGCCGCCTGCGGCCATGCCCTGCAGCCCAATGCCGAGCGCCATTTGCGCAGTCGCCTGCGTTTGTCGCTGGCCTATCCGCCGGAGTTGTTGGCAGAGACCCTGCAGGTGGCGGCGCGTTGCAGCTTCTCGCTCGACGCTCTGCGCTATGAGTACCCGGACGAGGTGGTGCCTGCCGGAGAGACCCCGGACGCGTATCTGCGCAGGCGGGTCCTGGAAGGCGCGGGACGGCGCTGGCCAGGGGGAACGACCGCAGCGGTGCAGCAGCTCATCGAGCATGAGCTGGAGCTGATTGCCGAACTGGGCTATGCGCATTACTTCCTGACCGTGGACGACATCGTGGCCTTCGCCCGTGCCCGCCACATCCTTTGTCAGGGGCGCGGTTCGGCCGCCAACAGCGTGGTCTGCTACTGCCTGGGCATCACCGAGGTGGACCCTGCGCGCATGCGTGTCCTCTTCGAGCGCTTCATCAGCCGCGAGCGCAACGAGCCGCCGGACATCGACATCGACTTCGAGCACGAACGGCGCGAGGAAGTCATCCAGTACCTCTACGCCAAGTACGGACGCGACCGCGCGGCCTTGACGGCCACCGTCATCACCTATCGCCCCAAGAGCGCCATCCGCGACGTCGGCAAGGCGTTGGGCTTCGATCTGGAGACGGTGGACCGCCTGGCGCGCAATGTGCAGTGGTGGGACGGACGCGAGATTGCCCGTGAACGCCTGCTCGAAGCGGGGCTGGACCCGGACGCGCTGGGGGTGCGGCAGTGGATGGCGCTGGTGCGGCAGGTGCTGGGTTTCCCCCGGCATCTGTCGCAGCACACCGGCGGCTTCGTGCTCACGCGCGGGCCGCTCTCCAGCATGGTGCCCATCGAGAATGCGGCGATGCCCGAGCGCACCGTCATCGAATGGGACAAGGACGACCTCGATGCCATGGGCATGATGAAGGTCGACGTGCTGGCGCTGGGCATGCTCACCGCCATCCGCAAGGCGCTCGACGCCATTGGCCAGACCCGTGGCCAGGTGTTCACGATGCAGGACATCCCGCCGGAAGATCCCGCCACCTACGCCATGCTCAGCCAGGCCGACTCCATCGGGGTGTTCCAGGTCGAGAGCCGAGCCCAGCAGGGCATGCTGCCGCGGCTGCGGCCGCAATGCTTCTACGACCTCGTGATTGAAACCGCCATCGTCCGCCCCGGCCCGATCCAGGGCGGCATGGTGCATCCCTATCTGAACCGGCGCCAGGGCAAGGAGCCGGTCACTTATCCGAGCGAGGCGCTGAAGCTGGCGCTGGAGCGCACGCTTGGTGTGCCGGTGTTTCAGGAGCAGGTGATGCACATCAGCATCATCGCCGCTGGCTTCACTCCGGGCGAGGCCGATGGCCTACGCCGGGCCATGGCGGCGTGGCGGCGCAAAGGGGGACTGGAGGCCTACCGCGACAAGCTCATCGACGGCATGACGTCGGGGGGCTACACCCATGCCTTCGCGCTGAGCATCTTCGAGCAGGTCAAGGGCTTTTCCGAATATGGGTTTCCGGAGAGCCACGCGGCCTCCTTTGCCCTGCTGGTCTATGCCAGTGCCTGGATCAAACGCCATCATCCGGCGGAGTTCCTCATGGCCCTGCTCAACAGCCAGCCGCTGGGGTTCTATACCCCGTCCCAACTGGTGCAGGACGCCAAGCGGCATGGGGTGGAGGTCTTGCCCATCGACGTGTTGCACAGCACCTGGGACTGCACATTGGAAGGCCACGGGCAGAAACCATCCGTGCGCCTTGGGCTGCGTTTGGTCAAGGGACTGGGGCGCGACGCGGCGGAGCGCATTGCTGCAGCCCGTTCCCGACAGCCATTCGCCAGCGCCGAGGAGCTGGCGCGACGGTCAGACCTGGACGGCACGGTGATGCGCAAGCTGGCCGCGGCCGCTGCGCTGTCGCTCTCAGGCCACCGCCGGCAGCAGGTGTGGGACGCCGCGGCGGTGCAAGCGATGCCGGAGTTCCTGCGCGACGCAGCGGTAGACGAAGACCTGCTGGAGTTGCCGGTCCCGCCGGAAGGCGAGGACATCGTGTTCGACTACGCCGCCACCGGGCTGACCCTGCGGCGTCATCCGCTGGCCTTGCTTCGTCCTCTGCTTTCCCGACGGCGTCTGCTCTGCGCGGAGGAGCTGGGCGCGGTGCCGAACGGGAGGCTGGTGCGTGCCTGCGGCATCGTGACCTTGCGGCAGCAGCCGGAGACGGCCAAGGGCACGACCTTCGTCTCGCTGGAAGATGAGACGGGGACGGTGCAGGTGATTTGCTGGAAGGGCCTGCGCCAGCGGCAGCGCCAGGTGTTGCTGCACGCCAGGCTGCTGGCGGTGGCGGGCACCTGGCAGCGCGAGGGCGGCACCTGCAACCTCATCGCCGGATACCTCGAAGACTTGACGCCGTTGCTGGGAAGGCTGGCGACGCGGGGACGGGAGTTTCGGTAAGGGGAGCTGCAGTGCAATGCGCTCAATCCCACGCGGCACTCACCCTGGCGGCCAGGTCCACCGCCTGCGGGAGAGAACCGTACTGCGCCGCGCCGTGTTCCGCGCCATGCGCCTGAGCCGTGTGATCGAACAGGGCCGCCACGCCGGGCGGGAGGAAGCGGCTGGGCACGGCATAGACATGGCGGTCGCCATGGCCGGACTGCTGCTGGACGTAGAAGCGCTGTGGCGTGATCAGCTCCAGATGTTGTCTGGCACGCGTCATCGCCACATACAGCAGACGGCGTTCCTCCTCGATCTGCTGCGAATCGCCGGTGGCGAGGTCCGAGGGCATGCAGCCGTCGACGACGTTGAGTACGTACACCGCCTTCCACTCCTGGCCCTTGGCGGAATGAATGGTGGAGAGAATCAGATAGTCCTCGTCGCGATGTGGAGCGCCGGCTTCATCGCTGGTGGCTTCGGGCGGGTCGAGGGTGAGCTCGGTGAGGAAGCGCTCCCGCGTGCCATAGTTGGCCGCGATGCGCTGCAGTTGTTGCAGATCGACCTGGCGCACGAGGGCATCGTCGTACATGCGCTCCAGGTGGGGGCGGTACCAGGTGCTGGCGCGTTCCAGGTCGGCCGGCCATCGGCCATGACCGTCCGCGGATTGCAGCTCTGCATAGGCGGTGCGGAAGTCGGCCCAGTCGGTCCTTGCGGCAGGCGGTGGCGCGAACTGCTGCAGCGTTTCGGCAGGCGCGGCGCTGGCGGCCATGGCATCGACCAGCTTGCGTGCACTGGCCGGGCCGATTCCGGGGATGAGTTGTGCGACCCGGAAACCGGCGAGCTGATGGCGCGGGTTGTGCGCCCAGCGCAGGACCGAGAGTACGTCCTTCACATGCGCGGCTTCCAGGAACTTGAGCCCGCCGAACTTGACGAACGGGATGTGGCGCCGGATGAGTTCGAGTTCGAGTGCGGCGCTATGGTGCGCGGCGCGGAACAGCACGGCTTGGCTCTTGAGGGTCATCCCGGCCTCACGTTGCGCCAGCACCTGATCGGCAACCCAGCCTGCCTGTGCGGCCTCGTCGGCCACGGCCACCAGGCGTGGACGGTTCGACGATGCGCGATCGGTCCAGAGGTGCTTGGTGTAGCGCTCGCGCGCCAGGGCGATGACGGCGTTGGAGGCGTCGAGAATGGGTTGTGTGGAGCGATAGTTGCGCTCCAGGGTGAGCACCCGCGCCGGTGTGGCGTATTGCCGGGGAAAGTCGAGGATGTTGCGCACCGATGCGGCGCGGAAGGAATAGATGGACTGGGCATCATCGCCGACCACGGTGACGCCGCGTCCATCGGGCTTGAGCGCGTACACGATCAGGGCCTGGAGCTGGTTGGTGTCCTGGTATTCGTCGACCAGCACGTGGTCGAAGCGCTGTCCGATCGCCGCTGCCAGTTCCGGCTCGGCCATCATCTGCCACCAGTAGAGCAGCAGGTCGTCGTAGTCCAGCACGTGTTGGCGCTGCTTCTCCTGCACATAGGCCCGGAACAACTGCTTGAGCGCGTCCTCCCAGATGGCACACCAGGGATAGCTTTGCGCCAGCACCTCGGCAAGCGGCAGTTGGCTGTTGACCGTCCGCGAGTAGATCGACAGGCAGGTGTTCTTGAGCGGAAAGCGGGCCTTGGTCGCCGCCAGTCCGAGGGCCTGCCGCTGCAGGCCCAGGAGGTCCTCTGCATCGCCGCGATCGAGGATGGTGAATTGCGCGCTCAGGCCGATCCGCGTGGCATGGTCACGCAGCAGACGCGCGCCGATGCTGTGGAAGGTGCCGGACCAGGCGAAACGGGGCGGGGCCTGGATGGCGCCAAAGCCCAAGGCCTGGTGCAGCACGCGACCGACACGCCTTTCCATCTCCGCGGCGGCGCGGCGGGAGAACGTGAGCAGCAGAATGCGTTGCGGGTCGGCACCGGCCAGCACCAGGCGCGCCACCCGGGCTGCCAGGGTCATGGTCTTGCCGGAGCCGGCTCCGGCGATCACCAGCAAGGCGGGCGCCAGGGAATCGTCCAGCCCATGCTCGACGGCGGCGCGCTGCGCGGCGTTCAGACTGTCGAGCAGCGCTGTGGTGGGTTGGGACAGGACGGTGGACATCTAGGGACGTCGATCAGGTGGCGGGACTGGTCAAGCATACAGCACTGATCGGTGCGAGGCATCGCAATCGTCGCCAGGATGGGCTGGACGTTCAGCCGGCGTCGATGAACCGGTCGGGCGAGCCGTTCGACGGGCCGGTCGCGCACCGATCGATGGGCGGATCCGTCTGGGCCAGGTGCAGACGGGAAACCAGAGCCGGGCGCCTTTCAGTCAGGCAAGGGTCGCATGAAACATGGGAAACAGGGACGCCACCAACAGCCCGCCCATGAGCAGGTTGAAGGCGACGGCCCGATGCCTGACCAGAAGCACACGCTGCAAACGCGAGCCACCAAACGCCCAGGCCGTGACGCTCGGCAGGTTGATGGCCCCGAACAGCAGCGCCGCGCCGAGAACGGCCACCATGCCGCTGGTCGCGGGCACGTAGGTGCTGAACGCGCTTATCGCCATCAGCCATGCCTTGGGGTTGACCCACTGGAATGCAGCGGCGCCGAGGAAAGTCATCGGCCGGGAGGAGCCGTCGCGCGGACCCGAGCCATCCGGAGGGGCGGCGGTCGCAATTCGCCAGGCCAGAAAAAGCATGTATGCGGCGCCGATCCAGCGCATGGTGACATCGGCCCAGTGCAGCCGCGAAAACACCTCGGCCAGCCCGAAGCCAACGGACGTGACCAGGACCAGAAACCCCGAGGTAATGCCCAGTACGTGCGGAATCGAAGCCCTGAACCCGAAGTTCGCGCCAGAGGCCAGGAGCATCAGGTTGTTCGGCCCCGGCGTAATGGAGGCGACGAATGCGAACAGCGCGAAGGCGAGCAGGGTGTCGTGCGACATGGGGTCTTCCGGTTGGCTTGGGTGCTGGAACTGGTGGCTCTCGCCAACGATCAGGTGGCGATGGAACGGCGCGGTCCGAACACCGGCACAGCGCGCCTGAAGGGCGGCGGACGATGGGTCGGTGGCGTGAGGTCCACCGTGGCGCTGGTGCTGGTCCCAAGCGGTTCGATCACCACCCGCCCAGCGCCCGCCACCACATGGCTCTGCCCCGCCGAGAGGAACACATCGTCGGACTCTCCGCTCTCGGTGATCCACACCTGTCCGGCATGCACGGCGATGCGCGTGCCAGCGGCGTGTTCAAGTCGAAAGAGCGTGCCTGGGTTGAGTCGTTGCATGGCGGTCTCCTGAAGCGGCAAGGGATGACTGCACTCTAGGCAAGCATCGCGCACTGAAACAGATGTAGCGTGGTGCAATCTGTAGCGGTACAAGCCGTTAATCGCAGAATCTGTATTGGTCGCGTTCGAGGGCAACTGTGTGGTGTGGGATTGGTGTGGTTCTGCCATGATGCCGACATGTCCGCCGATACTCCGCTCTATCTGTCGCTCGCCGACCGTCTCACCAGCCTGGCGGC
>JBAUTC010000206.1:0-5513 GCA_049582025.1 Thiomonas sp. | reverse complement strand
GGTGTTTGCCACGCGCATTGTCTATATCACCAAGGCAGGGCAGCACAATTTTTCGCTCAACATCGCCGACAGCGATGGCGCCAATCCGCAATTCGCCCTGCGCAGCCGCGAGCCCTTGCTCTCGCCGGTGTGGTCACCCAACGGACAGGAACTCGCCTACGTGTCGTTCGAGAGCGGCAAGCCCGTGGTCTTTCTGCAGAACGTGCGCAGCGGAGCGCGCCGCATGGTGGCCAACTTCAAGGGATCGAACAGCGCCCCGGCGTTCTCGCCGGATGGCGGCACGCTCGCCGTGGTCCTCACCCTCACCGGGCGTTCGCAGATCTATCTCATGCCCACCAAGGGTGGCACACCGCGGCAGTTGATGCGCTCGTACTCCATTGACACCGAACCGACCTTCGCCCCAGATGGGCAGAGCCTGTATTTCGTCAGCGACCGCGATGGCGGCCCGCAGGTGTACCACGTTGGGCTCAACGGCAGCGGCGTGCAGCGCATCACCTACAGCGGCGGCTACAACGTGAGCCCGGCCATCAGCCCGGACGGCAAGACCCTTGCCTATATTTCGCAGCAGGGCAACAGTTTTCAGTTGTGGTCGATGAACCTGGCGACCGGCGCCACGCAACTGCTCGATGACGGCAGCGACTGCGGACACCCCAGTTTTGCCCCGAACGGCCAGATCGTGCTTTATTCTGCGGGTGGTCGCGGCGGCGAGGTGATCAAGACCGTCTCCATAGACGGGCGCGTGCGCTCCACGCTGTCACAGGCCGGCGTGCAGGTGCGCGAGCCCAGCTGGGGTCCTTGGACGCCGGATCGTTGATCCATCCCATCGCTCTTATCCTCAACATCCCCTTTCCCCACCCTCGTTTCGATCGGAGAAACACGTGAACATGCGTTCTACCCTGGTTTACACCGCACTTGCCGCCGCCCTGGGTCTTGGCGGCTGCGCCGCTCCTGTGCCCATCAAGCAAGCGCCTGTTGAGTCCAAGACGCCGACCTCGGTCGAGGGCATGGCAGGCGCCAACGCCAACGGCGCCGGACAGAATCAGGTTGCCGCCGTGCAGGCGCCTGCAGAGACCAACGCCGGCCCCGGCCCGAACGTGCCCAAGAGCGTGTTCTTTGCGTTCAACAGCTACACGGTGGACAGCCAGTACACCCCGGTGCTGAACGCCAATGCCAGCTACCTCTCCCAGCACCCGCAAGCCCATGTGCAACTGCAGGGCAACACTGACGCACGTGGCAGCCGCGAATACAACCTGGCCCTGGGCCAGAAGCGCGCCGACGCGGTGATGAAGGGCATGGAACTCCTCGGGGTCAAGTCGTCGCAGATGGAATCCATCAGCTACGGCAAGGAAAAGCCCAAGGCGCTGGGCACGACCGAGGCGGACTACGCCGAAAACCGTCGCGTTGACATCGTCTATCAACGATGAGCGGCGGCTTCTCCTTTTTGCGGGTCGTTGCACCGCTGCGACGCGCGCAGCAGGCGCTGCCTGCGGTGCTGCTGGCGGCTGGACTGGGCATCGCGCTGGCGGCGCCAGCCCATGCCGACATGTTCCCGGACAATGAAGCCCGGCGCGCCATTCTTGACCTGCGCAACCAGGTGACTCAGAACCAGCAGGCCACGCAGGCGCAGCTTACCCAGCAGGCGCAGCAGATCCAGCAGATTCGCAATTCCCTGCTCGACCTTTCCACCCAGATCGATCAGATGCGCGGCGAAATTGCTCAGGTGCGTGGCAAGCAGGACGCAGCCACCCAGCAGCTCAACGACGCTTTGGGCAAGCTGCAATCCAGCCAGCAGCAGCTCACGCAGCGGCTCAAGCCGCTGGAGCCGGTGCAGGTGCAGATCAACGGCCAGACCTACACGGTTCAGCCCGCGGAAAAGGCCGCTTTCGAGCAAGGGCTGGCCACCTTCCGCAACGGCGACTTTGCAGGGAGCGACGCGCAGTTGAAGGCTTTCCTCGCGCAATATCCAAGCAGTCCGTACGACGCCGACGCCCAGTACTGGCTGGCCAACGCCCAGTACGCGCAAAAGCAGTACAAGGACGCCATCGCCACCTTCCAGGGCCTGATTCAGAGCAGTCCGAACAACCCGCGACTGCCCGAGGCCATGCTCGGTCTGGCGAACTGCCAGATCGAAGTGCGGCAAGTCGTCGCCGCGCGAAAAACGCTGAACGCGCTGGTGAAAACCTATCCGCAGTCTGAAGCGGCGCAAGCCGGACGCGACCGGCTGGCCAAGCTGCGGTGACGGCTTCGGGTGCACCGGCGGCCGTGGTGCTGCTCTCGGGCGGCATGGATTCGGCCACGGTGCTGGCCCTGGCGCGCGAGCAGGGGTTTCGCACATTTGCGCTGTCGCTCGACTATGGGCAGCGCCATCTGGCCGAACTGCATGCCGCGCGCCGCGTGGCGGCGGCTCTTGGAGCCGCGGCGCATGAAATCATCCGTCTCGACCTTGGCCGCTTCGGTGGCTCGGCACTGACGGATCGCGCCATCGAGGTGCCAACCGCGGGGGCACAGCCGGGCATTCCGCTCACCTACGTGCCGGCGCGCAACACCGTCATGCTGTCTATCGGACTGAGCTGGGCCGAGGCGTTGGGTGCGCAGGACATTTTTTACGGCGCCAACGCAGTGGATTATTCCGGCTACCCCGACTGCCGCCCAGAGTACGTTGCCGCGTTTGAGCGCATGGCTAACCTGGCAACCAAGGCCGCAGTGCAGGGCCGCCCGATCCACATCCAGGCGCCCATCATTGCCCTGAGCAAGGGCGACATCATCCGCACGGGTTTGCGCCTTGGGGTGGACTACGCCATGACCGTGAGCTGTTACCAGGCCAACGACGAGGGACAGGCCTGCGGCCGATGCGATGCATGCCGCATCCGTGCGCAAGGGTTTGCCGACGCAGGTGTCGCCGACTCGACACGCTACCAGCCCGCAGCAGCCTCCTGATTTCAGCAAGACAAAAATACAACGCGGCAGACTGTACGGACCCGCCGTGGAACAATAGCTGCGTGCCATGTTCCCGTAACGTCAGGTCTGTCAGTTTTCCCCCGCTCCCATGTCGTCCGTCTCCATCCCTGCAATCAATGCCACCGTGTTGTGGTGCGGATTCGCGCTAAGCCTGCTGTTCGGCGCCATCATGCAGCGCACCCGGTTCTGCACCATGGGCTCGGTGAGCGACATCGTCAACATGGGCTCGTGGATGCGCATGCGCATGTGGGTGCTGACCATCGCCACGGCCACCATCGGTTTCAACCTGCTGGCCGCCAGCGGACAGATCGACGCCGCGCAAACCATCTACACCTCGTCCAGAGTGCTCTGGCTGTCTGCACTGGTCGGCGGCGTGCTGTTCGGCTTTGGCATGGTGCTGGCATCGGGCTGTGGCAGCAAGACCCTGGTGCGCATTGGCGAGGGCAATCTCAAGGCCGTTGTCGTGTTTGTGATGATTGGAGTATTTGCCTACATCACGCTGCGCGGCATGACCGCAGAAGTGCGCGTGCGGGTGCTCGACAAGGTGGCCGTGGTTCTCTCCGGTCCGCAGGATCTGCCAACCATTTTTTCCCACATCACCGGCCTTCCGCTCCCCACCCTGCAACTCACGCTCGGCCTTGGCGTGGGTTTGCTACTCGGCGGCTGGGCCTTGAGCGCAAGGGAGTTCCGCACCCCCAATAATCTGCTCGCTGGATTCGGCCTCGGCGCCATCATCGTGGGCATCTGGTTCGTCTCGGGCAAGCTTGGCTTTCTGGCTGAAGATCCGCAGACCCTGCAGGCCGCCTACATCGGCACGCAGAACAACAAGATGGAATCGCTGAGTTTCGTCGCCCCGCTCGCCTACACCCTGTTCTGGTTCATGATGTACAGCGATGCGAGCAATGTCCTGACCCTGGGCATCGTGTCGGTCTTCGGGGTCATTGCCGGATCTGCGGGCATGGCGCTCATCACGCGCCAATTCCGCTGGGAAGGCTTTCGCGGAGCGGAAGATACCGCCAACCATATGGCGGGCGGGGCACTCATGGGCATCGGCGGCGTCACTGCGCTGGGCTGCACCATCGGCCAGGGCATGAGCGGGGTTTCCACGCTGTCGATCACAAGCTGGATCGCCTTCCTGTCCATCGTCGGCGGCGCCGTACTGGGTGTGAAATACCAGGCCTGGCGCGTTGAGCGCATGTCCTGATGCGTTCGATTCGATGCAAGCGCCAACCTCCGCCACACCGAACCCCACCGCTGATGTCCCAGATCTGGACCGGCGTTTTGGCGGGCTCTCGCGGCTCTATGGCGAGCGCGGCGCACGGCACATCTCCGAGTCGCATGCTGTGGTTGTCGGCCTCGGCGGCGTGGGCTCCTGGGCCGCAGAAGCGCTGGCCCGCAGCGGCGTGGGGCGGCTCACACTCATCGATCTTGACCACGTTGCGGAATCCAATATCAATCGCCAGATTCAGGCCCTGGAAAGCACCCTGGGAATGTCGAAAGTGCTGGCCCTGCAAGAGCGTTTCGCACAGATCAACTCCGCCTGTATCGTCTCGTGCGTGGAAGATTTTGTCGATGCCGACAACGCCGGGCAACTGATCCCGGCGGACGCGCATCTGGTGATCGACTGTTGCGATCAGGTGCGCGCCAAGGCGGCGATCGCAGCGCTCTGCCTGCAACGTCGCCAGCCCGTGTTCATGGCCGGCGCGGCAGGCGGCAAACGTCATGCAGATGCACTGCAATGTGCCGACCTGTCCGACGTCACCCATGATCCCTTGCTGGCCAATGTGCGCTACCAGTTGCGCCGCCAACATGGTGCGCCACGGACAGGCCGCATCGGTGTGCCCTGCACCTTCAGCAGGGAAGCCATCGTCCGGCCCGACGGCGCCTCCTGCGATCCAATCGAGACCCCGAGCCATCAGCCAGACAACAGCCTGAACTGCGCCGGGTTCGGCTCCAGCGTCATGGTGACAGCGTCCATGGGCATGGTCCTGGTCGCGCGGGCGCTCGATGCCGTGCTATGATTTCAGGCTTGATTTCAGTGGGGTCGTTAGCTCAGTTGGTAGAGCAGCGGACTTTTAATCCGTTGGTCGCGTGTTCGAGTCACGCACGACCCACCACCCCAGATTTACCCCGGGTTGTTAGCTCAGTTGGTAGAGCAGCGGACTCTTAATCCGTAGGTCGACAGTTCGAGCCTGTCACAACCCACCAATTAATTGATGCACTTAGCCCACTTCTCCGGTGGGTTTTTTGCTTTCTGGCGCACTCAGAGACAAAACCGCGCAACACACGGCAGCACAAGAGCCGGGATGATGCGCTTCAGGGTTAGAACCCAGCAATGTCGCGGAGTCGAGCAATGACAGTCTCTCGCCGTGCCTGTGATGCTGCGTCTGGGTTTAGATGCCAAGAGATGGCGTCCAAGAAGTTTTGCGAGAGGAGCAGGTCTTCTGTCTCATCCTGCAAATAATCTCTGACTAGAGCGTCTGCTTGGCGCACTTCGCCGCTCAGTTCTGACCTCCCGGCGCCTTAAAGAAGGGATTGTTGGCGCACCTGAGGCG
>JBAUTC010000205.1:0-2253 GCA_049582025.1 Thiomonas sp. | reverse complement strand
TCAACAGACGCATGAGTTCCAGCACCGTTTTTCGCGGCAGGATGATTTCCCGGCGCTCTACGGCGTTTTCAAGCGCCGCACTGGCCAAGGTCATGCGATGGCCGTCGGTGGCCACCAGGTGCATCTGCTGGCCCTCAGCGACCCACAACATGCCATTGAGGTAGTAGCGGATGTCATGCTGCGCCATGGCAAAGTGCGTCAGTCCGAGAAGACGCTTGAGCAGTTTTTGCGGCAAACGCAGCACCTGATCACTGAAATCCGTTGCCGCGCGGACCAGAGGAAAGTCTTCAGCCGGCAAGGTTTGCAGGCTGAAGCGACTTTTCCCGGCGCGTACCGTCATTTTTCCATCCGACCATTCCAGCGTGACGTTGCCCGGACTTGCCGCGCGCAGGATGTCGAGCAGCTTGCGCATGTTGACCGTGATGGCGGCATCTTCCGTACTGGTCTGAACCGTTTCGCCCGCTTGCAGACGGATCTGCACTTCCATGTCGCTGGTGGTGAACAGTGTGCCTTGCGCGTTGTGCTGGATCAGCACATTGGCGAGGATTGGCAAGGTTTGGCGGCGTTCAACGATGCCTGCTCCCTGGCCGAGCAGTTTGAGCAATTCATCACGGGAAGACGTCAATCTGTTCATTCTTTATTTTTCCTTTATTCAGAATAGGACTGATAGTAAGGGGCGGCCTGGGTTGTGGATAAGACAAAAAACACTGAATTCATGCGGCCTGCAAGGTAAAGGCAGGCTGTGGATAAGCGCAACGAAGAAAAAGGACGGTTTGGAACAACTATCGGAAAAGCTGCGGGAGGCTTTACTTGTCCAGAAACTCTTCACATGTTGTGCAATGACTTGTTCTTTTTCTGAAATTTTCGGGTGGGGTGAAGGCAGCAAGCGCTCTGGCGGAGTTCACGCTTTCAAGGTCTGCTCCAGCACGTGAAGCTGTTGGTTGAGTTCCTGCAGCTTCGTGCGCTCCAGGCCAATTTTTCGCACGGCGTGCAATACGGTGGTGTGATCGCGTCCCCCGAACAACTCGCCGATTTCGGGCAGGCTTTTGTGGGTGAGTTCTTTGGCCAGATACATCGCAATCTGGCGTGGCCGGGCGATGCTGGCCGGGCGCTTCTTGGAATACATGTCCGCGACCTTGATCTTGTAAAAGTCGGCCACGGTTTTCTGGATGTTCTCCACCGAGACCTGTCTGTTCTGCAGCGACAGTAGGTCCTTAAGAGCCTCTTTGGCGAGGCTGATCGACACGTCTTGTCCGCTGAACCGAGCGTAGGCGAGGATTTTGCGCAGCGCGCCTTCGAGTTCGCGCACGTTCGAGCGCACGTTCTTTGCGACAAAAAAGGCGACTTCCTCTGGCAGACTCATCAACTCGGCATCAGCCTTGCGCAACAGGATGGCCACGCGCATTTCCAGCTCAGGGGGCTCAATGGCAACAGTCAGGCCGGAATCGAAGCGCGAGACCAGTCGTTGATCCATTTCGCGCAGTTCCTTGGGATAGGTGTCGCTGGTGAGAATGATCTGTGAGCGCTTGGTGATCAGGGCTTCAAATGCATAGAAGAACTCTTCTTGCGTCTTGTCCTTGCCGGCGAAGAACTGCACATCGTCGATCAACAGCAGGTCGAGCGAGTGGTAGTAGCGTTTGAATTCTTCAAACGCCTTGCGCTGATACGCGCGGACGACTTCGCTGACAAATTGCTCAGCCTGGAGATAGCGGATGCGGGCCCCAGGTTGCTGCGCCAGCAGGGCATTGCCGACAGCGTGCATCAAATGGGTCTTGCCTAGGCCGACGCCGCCATAGATGAACAGCGGGTTGTAGGAGCGGCCAGGATTTTCGGCAACCTGAATGGCTGCGGCGCGGGCGAGCTGGTTCGCTTTGCCGGTGACCAGCGTCTCAAAGCTGAGCATCGGGTTGAGACGCGAACGCTCCAGTGCATCGGCCTCGGCGGTTTCTTTGATCGACGGATCCGGGCTTTGGAGTTGCGACGCCGAGGGTTCTTCACTTTGGTACGCACGATTCACGGCGCGTGGTTGTTGCGAAATGCCATTGGCTTGCTGTAGCCCCTGGCCGCTGCTGTGGTGCATCGTGGGCCGGGCCGGTGCTTTCTGTACGATGAATTCCACTTGGACAGGACGACCCACAATGGCGCTGAGCGACTCGGTGATGCGCGTGCTGTACTGCGACCGCAACCAGTCGAGCTTGAAGCGGTTGGGGACGTTCAGAATGGCGACATTGCCATCTTCGCTCCAGTTGGGTG
>JBAUTC010000204.1:0-3607 GCA_049582025.1 Thiomonas sp. | reverse complement strand
GTCCATCTGAACTCTGGTCCACCGCGGCTGAATCCCCTGGCCGGAAACAACTGGGTGGAACTCTGAAGCACGATGGCACCTTGATGCGTCCTCCAGAACGGCAAGGCTGGTATCGAGGCGGAAGCGTTGTCCAAAAGATGCCAACCCAGTCTGGATGCACCCGGACCCGCCGCGCAGGACGTTGGGTTTTCTGAATGCTGTTTCATGGCAAAACGATGCCCCCTGATTGCATGGCCGTTGGCGCATACGGGTCTGACCCGCTCACCATAGGCTCTTGCGGGCGCCCCGTAAGTTCACATGGCTTTTCCACCAGAAACAGCAGATCGGGCGCTCGCCCAGCGCCGGGCGCATTCCCGAAGTACAACGCTCCCGCTGCATGCAGCGGTGATGCGTCGTGCGCGACGCGCGTGATCACCCCCGACGTTCCATATTGCAGCCAGGTGCCATTGCGACTGATATCGGAGAAGACATAGTCTCCATCTCGCCAAAGAATGACGGCGTGCTGACGCGATACGCCCTCCCGGTCAACGATCACATCGGACTCTGCCGAACGTCCGATGCGGATCGACGGCCCCGGGGTAAAGATTCGCTCAAGACCGCCGTGCGGACGCTGCAGACACAGCCACAACGGCTCCGGTCCCTGGGATGGCGCAGCCAACACGGCCGGGTCGAGCCAGGCCAATTTCAGTCCTGTTTCCAGATCCTCGCTGAAGACCCGCTGCAGCGCGCTGCGCTGTAAGTCGGACAGGCCACTTGCGGCGGCGTCATCCAACAGAATCTGACCTCCTTGGGATGCGGCAGACAAGGCAATTGCCCGCAGGATGGTCTGCCCTTCGTACACGGGTGGACGGCACTGCACCGCACCCAGGCTCAGACCGATGTCGACGTGCAAATCGACTTCGTGGGCGATCGGACGCACCCAGTCCTGCAGATCTTGACGTAAGGCACGTGCGCCCAGCAACGCGGCATCCGCCCGCTCGAACAGGACAAGCATGGATGTGAGATCCATCCGGGCTACCACACCCCCGTGTGCGGCGGCACGATGCGCGAACCGTTGCAGCGTGCGCTGGAGAAACTCACGCGCACGTGCCTCGCCCAAGGCGAGGAACAGCACATGGCTTGGGGGAATCTCGGCCCTCAACGCCACCAGAATGGGATCGGTGTGCTCTCTTTTCCAAGGGATCAACATACGCTCACACGCCCGCAGACGGTGGAGTCGGCGCCCGAACCACGCTGAGCGTATGGACCCAACACTTAATCACCGCGTCTTCAGGACGCTGACCTTCACGGCTGCTATCGAGCACATACACCGCATCGGGCATCGGAGGGGAGCCAGGGAGCGCAGCGACCCTGTACTCCCGACCGTCCTCCAAGGGCTCCGAGGTGACGATCCGCACACGCCCCAGATCATCTTCACCCACCTGCATCACAACGCGCGAGGATGCCTGCTCCAATCGGTCGGAGAGCACGACCGCCTGCGGACAAAAACGCCCGCGTGGATCCTGCAGCAACGCCTCGATCGTGGCAGTCAAGCCGTGAGGAGATCGGGGGGCAGGGAGGTGGGCGGAGTCCATGAGAAAAAAGCTGAAAACAAAAAGATTGGTACAAACCCTTTGCAATCGAGAATCCTAAGCTCACCCCTGTTTCATGCGGTCGATGCACGTGAGATTCACAATGATTAGGTGATTTTTTTCACAGAATTTGCATGTGCTTTTCATGCATTCGGTTGGGGTGGCGTCAGCCCGTGGCGGTCTCGAGCACCTTGACGTCCGGTGTCTCGCTGGGCAAACGATTTTCGCTGGCTCAAAACTCTGATTAAACTTGGCATAACCTCTCGAACAACAACAATTTGTCTATCGATGCCCGCATCGACCGGTATTTCGAAACCATGCGCACAGTTCAAGTCATCAAACGTGGGGCACTCATACTCGTCGCCCTTGGGGTACTGGCCGAGTTGGCAAGCGTGGCGTATTCCCACTACACGCTTGAACGGACGCTCGCTCCGGGCACACGAGTCACGCTCGCGGGAAGCGACCGGAAACTGGTCTATCGCTCCAGGAATTTCACCGCGGGGTGGTTGGATGGCCAGGGAGAAGGCGAAGTGCTGCTGCCCACCACTGCCGAGCAACTCCCGGTGGCCATTCCCATCACCCTGACCACGCACCAAGGAATCGGTCTTGACGGCAGCGTGCTGCGCATCGCGGCCAAGCTGAAGCTACCCCCAAAGGCACAAAAGATCGCGGACGGACTGAACGCCCCCGTCCCCGTTACCGTCGGCATCCGGATCTTTCCCTGGCGGACCTGGGACATGCGTGCGGAAGTCCCGCGTGCCTGGGGCAATGTCGGCTTGATGGAAGTGAATTTTGCAGGTGCCACGCTGCATATGGAGCGACGGTGGTCTTCAGTTCGCAGCAATTATTCCGTCGGGCACTTTGAGATCTATCGGGGAGATCGCAGCTCCGAAGGATTTGCACTGGATTCGTTGCAGGTCGTTGGCGAGGCATCCGTTGCCAAGGGGATGGAGCATGCGACCATGACACTGACCGCACATGGCCTCAAGATCAGCCGTTATTCCATTCCGTCGATCTCCATGCAAGGAACGGCCGACACGGTGCGCCCGTTTGATCCCAGCGACAACGCTCTCCTTACTCCACCGTCCCAGTCGGGCGAAACCATCCATATCTCGAAAGTGGAGGTTCGCACGGCAAACCAGGGACTGCTCAAGGCGAATGCCGACTTCACGGTCCCGCCGTTTGACGAAGGCAATATCGCCGACTTGATCGAAGCACTGCGCAAGGGCTTCAAACTGCGCACTTCGATCAGCTTCGACCATGCCTTTTCCGAATACTTTGGCAACGTCGGGGCGAAACTGGATGGCCCCCTTGGGAGGGGACCGATGCCAAGGTTTCTCCAAAAGGATGATTCCGGACATTACGTCTGCAACGTGTCCTACGAAGCGGGTCGCACCGTCATCAATGGAACGGTGGTCAATCTGCCGGACAGAACCATGATCCCGTTCGCGCTGATCCCCCACGCGTTGATCCCTCAGCCGATCCTCCCGGCCCCGATGCGTCCGGTGTACACCGTCCCTCCGACGCCAAGTCTGCAAAGTGGTCTGCGAGTCGCGCCACAACCGACGTCCGTACCGCCCGGGCTACGGCAACACCGACTGGATTGGTTGCCGTTCAGATTGGGTGAATCATTCCCTCAAGTGCAGACGGGACTGTCCGAAATCGGCAAGCACCTGCAGTTCCCGCAGGGAAAGCTGACAAGCATTCATTTGATCCAGGAAGGCATCTGGTTGTTCTTCGCACCCAACGGGAGCGTGCGAACCATCCGGCTGGATGCCCCGTTCGGCGGAAGGATCCATGGCATCGGAATCGGAGACTCCGAAGCGAAACTCGTGAGCATTTTGGGATCCCCGGTGAAGCCACCCTGGTCGTTTGGCGGGAATACCGCCTACCTGTACGCAATCCCTGAGGGCTCGGTCCGCTACGACATCGGAACGGGTGTGGTGCGGACGATTTTTGAGCTGTCTGCACCGCAAGTGCGATGAGCACAAGCATCTGCGCGGGCAAGCCCAAGGTGCCCGTCTCAACCTGGAAAC
>JBAUTC010000203.1:0-6183 GCA_049582025.1 Thiomonas sp. | reverse complement strand
ACGCCCAGCAGACCGAGGCCGAAAAAGACCCGTGCCATGTCCCAGGCATTGCGCAATGGTGGGACGAAAACGGACTCCTGCGTTGTCGCGTCCTCATTCATGGCTGTCCACCATCCTGGACGACTGGCCGAGTATCCACGCGATGCCGAAGCCGAACGACAGATCCTGGTTGCGACGCATCAGCGGACTGTCGGCAAAGACGGCCCCGTTCAGATTGTCGTAACGCGCGAACGCGCCAAACCAGAGGCCGGGGAAGCGCTTGCTCACACCGACGGTGAACTGGCTGCCCGAATAGCCACCGCGCGCGGCGTACGCGGGACGGTCGGCGGTGGCGTAGGCGGCATCCACACCGTAGAAGGTCTGGTTGTACTGACGGTCGGCGAACACCGGGCCGGCCTGCATACCGAGGTTCCAGCCCGGCAGTCCTCCCACGCTGGCCATGTCGAGATTGAGCACCGGCGCCACCACCCAGCCGACCCGATGCGGGCGTGTCTGCACGGTGTAGGCGGTGCGCAGCGGCACGCGGAAATCGAGCCGCATGCGCTGCGCCGCGGACTGCCACAGATGCACGTCGAGCGCCGGTCCGAACTCAACCATGGGCTTGAGGTCAGGCATGCCGCTACGCGCGCCATTGGACGAACTGCTGACAGGCGGCGACGCACTCAGGCTGAAATAGGAGTCGACCCGGTCGGTATCGAACAGCCGCGCCTTCACGCCGTTGCGGTCGGCCTTGATGATCTCGCCGCGATACACGACGTACGGCACCGGCACCACATACTGGCGCTGCTCGTCCGACCCCGGATATGCCGGGAAGCTCACTGCGCCCACTCCAAGACCGAATTCCCACAAGGGTTTCTGTTCGGCCGAGACCCATGCGGGCAAGGTGGAAAGCACCAGGGCGGCGCAGCCCCGAACAAACAAGCGATGCATCATGCGAAGGGGTCCTGATTCGTGGTCAGCAAGCCGGTGGCCTCGATTTCCACCAGAAGGTCCATGCGGCAGACGTCGGCCTGCAAAGCAATGACCCGCACCCCCGCGCCTGCCGCGCCTTGCAGTTCGGCACGGATCACCGGCCAGTCTGCCGCATGCCGAACATAGACCTTGTAGTGCAGGTCGGCGAGGGTCATGCCGGCGGCGCCATTGGCTTTCGCCTGCTGCAGTATGGCGTCGATATTGCGCACAGTTTCGCGCGTCTGCTCCGCCACGTCCCCGGCGTGAAGGGTGCGATGCCCCACGATACTGGCCGTGCCCGAGATGAACAGCACACGCTGCAGACCGAAGTGCGCCAGACTGGCGCGCGAAAACGTAGGACTGCGCGGACCATAGTCCTGCGGATAGTCATAGGCGCTGAGCTGCCGCGGATTTTCAATCGCCGTGGCGGGTCGCCGCGCGGCAATGCAATACACCAGCAACGGCGCGTCGGCAGCCGCACCCAGGGCGCTGGCCGCGGGCACATCGGCACCGGCCACGGTACGGCCGTGCGCCAGAAAGGCGTCCTGCCTGCCGATATTGAACAAGCGGTAGCGCTCCATGCCGGCACTCACGCCGTTGATGTCGGGCACGTGGTTCCAGACCCGCAGCAGATGCGGATAGCCCAGGGCGTCGAGGGCGTTGAAAACCTCGGCATAGGCCGCGCGGGCGGCGTCTTGCAGCGCTGGCACGCGTTCAGAGCGCGCGGACAGAGCCGCTTCTTTCACCTGCACCACGCCAAACACCACCTCGGCGTTGCCGCACCACTGCAGGCGTCCGTGCTGCCCCCGTTGCAAAGGCCCTTGCGCCGACCAGACTTCGCACAAAGCAGGCTCACCAGCCAGCGGCTCGACCTGCACGCAGGCCTGAGGAATATCGGATCGCGGGATGTCCAGGCCGCTGCCCGCACCGAAACATGCGACGCCGAACAGGTGAGATGGCGAACCGGACGCGGTTTGAGATATGGCGTGTGCGGGCAGATGATGCAGTTGAAGCATGAACAAGGACGGCGTCAGCCGTGGTGGGCTTCCATCTGGGAATCGTCGTCAACGTGAATCTGGCGCCTGCGCTGTACCCGCGCCTTCCAGCTGCGACCGAAATGCTTGACCGAAGCCGCGTAGAAAATCCCCTTCAATACCCGCACCGAGGCCCAGATCGGAGTCTTGCCAAAAATGTCTCCGGCCAGCACCGAAAGCAACGCTTCCTTCACCCGCAGGATATTGCGCGGTCCCATGAACATGTCGCGCATGGTGGGGTGGTTGACGCGGTAGATGAACCAGGAGAATTCGCGCGGGCCGTGCTGCATCTCGCGGTCGAAGCGAGTCAGAGCCTGCGGCGCACGCGCGGGTTCACGCAGGCAGGTTTCAATCGCGTCGGCGGCGAAAAAGGCGCCCTGCATCGCCAGCATCACCCCGGAAGAAAACACCGGATCGATGAAGGCGTAGGCATCCCCGATCAGCAGGTAATTCGGTCCGTGGGTTTGACCGCAGCTATAGGAGAAATTCCCAGTGGCCTCGACGTCGGACACCCGCGTCGCGCCAGCCAATCTGGCGCTCAATTCGGGCGACATGGCGATGGTATCGGCAAAAAATTCCTCCAGCGGCTTGTCGCGGGTCTTTAGGAAATACGGCCACACCACCGCACCCACGCTGGTCGCGCCGTCGGCCAGGGGAATGAACCAGAACCAGCCATGGTCAAACCAGAAAATGGTGATGTTGCCCTGGGCCTTGCCTTCGAGGCGCTGCGCCCCGGTGAAGTGGGCGAAGATCGCTGCACTGTTGTGCTTTGGATTGCGTGCCTTGGTCTTGAAACGGCTGCCAAGAAAGGTGTCCCGGCCCGATGCGTCCACCACATAGCGCGCGGACCAGGCCGAACGGCCGCCGTCATCGTGCTCGGCGGCAACAATCGCGCCCTCGCCACCCGGGAGAAACTGCACGTCGTCGACCTTGCAGCCTTCAATCACCTCCACACCCTTGCGCGCGGTATTGCGAATGAGGATTTCGTCGAACTCGGAACGCCGCACCTGATAGGCCATGGGCATGGACTTGTCCCAGGCATCGGCGAACTCGAACATCTGGGTCTTCTGCGCGTGCCAGGGCGAGACGAATTCGGCCCCCCACTTCTCCATGGCGATCGCCTTGACCTGATCGGCGACACCCAGCTTTTCGAGCAAGGGCAGGTTGGCCGGGAGCAGCGACTCCCCGATGTGGAAACGGGGGTGGTGCTCCTTTTCCAGCACAGTCACGCGAAATCCGCGTTCGTGCAACAAGGTGGCCACCGTGGTCCCCGCTGGGCCGCCACCAATCACCAGCACATCCACCCGAGAGGGAGTGGTCACGCCCGCTCCAGCATATTGTTGTTCCGTCATCCGTCGCCCCAAGCCTTTCTTTGGAGATACCCCGGCGCACCATTTCTGCGGAGGATTGTTTTGATCACACTGCAAAACACTGCCGAATTGTAGGGACTCCAACGTGTGGTTCAGAGCAATGGGCGCGAGGCTGTCGGCTTCAGCGTACAAGCGCTTGGCGAGGTGAACCCGAAAGGCACTGATCACCTCGCGCGGACGCAGTCGCCGAGTTGCGCTAGCCTAGCCTCTGGCCAACTCGCCGCTGCACTCCTCCATGTTGTCCCGCAAATACCGCTATCTCATGGCCTTGGCGCAGGAGCGCCATTTTGGGCGGGCCGCCGCGAGTTGCCATATCTCGCCTTCAACGCTGTCCGCCGCCATCCGCGACCTGGAAAACTCCCTGGGCTTTGCCGTGGTCGAACGCGGGCAGTCGTTCTCCGGCTTCACGAGTGAAGGGCTAGCGGTGCTGGATTTCGCCCGGCGCATGGCCGCGGTGGAAGGCGACTTTCGTCTGCATCTGAGTCAACTCGGGGGCGGGTTTCGCGGTCGCCTGCGACTGGGCGTGATTCCTACAGCACTCAGCGTGGTGGCGACGCTTTCCGCCACCCTGGCCAAGACTCACCCGCAACTCACGCTCGAAATCCTGTCACTCAATACCGATGACATCCTCCGCCGGGTTCAGGCCTTCGAACTGGACGGCGGCATCATCTACAGCGAATCGAGCGACGGGCCCGGGCTGGAGTTTGCACCAATCTGGCAGGAGCAACAGGTGCTGCTCGCAGGACGCGAAACCTCTGCAGCGCAGCGTGACGTGATCACCTGGGCGGAAGCCGCCCAATTGCCGCTGTGCCTGCTCACGCCAGACATGCAGAATCGCAAGACCATCAACCGGGTCTTCGACAGTCTCGGAGTCCATGTGCAACCCAGCGTGGAAACCAACTCCATTGTCAGCATGTTGTCGCATGTCTCCAGCGGCCACTGGTGCAGCATCCTGCCGCGCAATCTGATTGAGGTGCTCGGCACATCGTCGGCGATCCATGTCGTCCGCCTGGAGGAACCCGCGGTGTCATGGCAGACGGGACTGGTGACGCTGGTGCGCGATCCTCGGCCAGTTGGCGTGGAAGCGCTGATCTCCGCAGTTCGACGGTTGACTGGCACCTGATCTTGTGCAGAAAAAGCGAACGCTCGTTTCGGAAAATTTGATGGTTTTTCGTGAAACTTTCTCATTTCCATATCAGTATTTCGGTATAACGCAATTGGCTCCAGTGCAACCTCGGCACGGATCAGCCATGATGTTTGAAGTCAGCACTATCACAATTCAACGGAGAGACAATGACTGCAACAATTTCACCCTCCCCGTCCGCGCCCGGTCTTCTCGACCGCGAGCGGACTGTCGCCGGACCGCGATTCAACCGTTGGCTGGTGCCTCCAGCAGCACTCGCCATTCACTTGTGTATTGGGATGGCTTATGGGTTTTCGGTGTTCTGGCTACCGATGACCAAACTGCTGTCAAACACCGATGCCGCCACCTGCAACGCCCAGGGCCTGCTGGCGGAGATGTTCAGCACCTCCTGTAATTGGACGGTGCCATCTGTCACCCACACCTTCGAGATGTTCATCGCCGTACTCGGGATTGCCGCCTTCATCTGGGGCGGCTGGCTCGAACACGCAGGCCCGCGCAAGGCCGGTTTCATCGCGGCGCTGTGCTGGGGTGGCGGCCTGGTGCTTGGTGGCATCGGCGTCTCCACGCATCAACTCTGGCTGCTGTGGCTGGGCTGCGGAATCATCGGCGGTGTTGGCCAGGGCTTGGGGTACATCAGTCCGGTGTCCACCTTGATCAAATGGTTTCCGGATCGTCGCGGCATGGCCACCGGTCTGGCCATCATGGGATACGGCGGTGGCGCCATGATCGGAGCGCCAATTGCCGTGGCCCTGATGAAGCATTTCGGCAATGGCAACAGCGCAGACGGCGTGTCGGCCACGCTGATCACCATGGGCATTCTCTATTTCCTGGTCATGTCAGCGGGCGCCTTTGGCATGCGTACACCGCCGAGCGGTTGGAAGCCTACGGGATGGAACCCACCGGCTGACAACACCAGCAAGGCGATGATCACGCAAAACCACGTGCATCTGAACGTCGCCTGGAAAACACCGCAGTTCTGGCTGATCTGGGGGGTTCTGTGCCTGAACGTGACCGCGGGCATCGGCGTGATTTCGATGGCCAGTCCGATGCTGCAAGACGTCTTCGGCGGACATTTGATCGGCCTGGACACCGTGGGCAACCTGACCACGGTGCAGAAAGCGGCCATCGCGGCATCTGCCGCCGGTCTGGTGGGCCTGATCAGTCTGTTCAACAGCGTTGGGCGCCTATTCTGGGCGAGCATCTCGGACCACATCGGGCGAAAGATGACCTATTCGGTCTTTTTCATCTTTGGCATTGCGCTTTACGTCAGTCTGCCCACGCTGGGACACCTCGGCCTGGCGGGGATGTTCGTGATCGCCATCTGCCTGATCCTGTCGATGTACGGCGGCGGCTTCTCCACGGTTCCGGCTTATCTGGCGGACATTTTCGGAACGCAAATGGTGGGGGCGATCCATGGCCGTCTGCTCACCGCCTGGTCTGTTGCGGGAATCGTCGGACCAGCGCTGATCGCGGCGATCCGGCAGACCCAGATCAATGCAGGCGTCGCGCACAATCTGGTCTATGACCGCACGCTGTATATCCTGGCTGGACTGCTGTTTGTCGGCTTGATCCTCAATCTCATGATTCGCCCGGTGCACGACAAGCATCACATGGACGCGGAGGAACTTGCGCGCGAAAAGGCGCTGCAGCACGAACAGCGCACTGCGGCCCATGCAGAAGCGGC
>JBAUTC010000202.1:0-2739 GCA_049582025.1 Thiomonas sp. | reverse complement strand
CCTTTGCCGCCCGGCACGTCACGGGGCAGTCGCGCATCGCACCGCCCGGAGGCATCTACGCACCAGAGTGGTGCCATTCGCCCCAGCCCGACACGTCCCGGGACACATCGGGCATTGACGTTTCCCTACTTTGCTCGCGCGCATCCACGCTCAGCGATCAATCGACGACAAGAACTGGCGCAATTCAGGCGTTCGGGGCGAAGCGAACAATTCCTCGGGGGACCCATTTCATGAATGCACCCCGCATGCATGAAGACAAGGCGATCCGACACCTTGCGCGCAAAACTCAATTCGTGCGTCACCATGAGAAGGGTCATGCCTTCATCGGCCAGCGCCTCGACCACGTGCAAGACCTCCCCGACGAGTTCCGGATCGAGTGCCGACGTGATTTCGTCACAGAGCAGCACTGCGGGCTCCATGGCCAACGCCCGCGCAATCGCCACGCGCTGTTGCTGGCCGCCTGAGAGTTTGTCCGGGTGGGCGTCGAATTTTTCTTCAAGGCCCACGCGCTTGAGCAGCTGCCGCGCCTTGGCTTCCGCCTGATCGCGCGTCGTCCCTTTCACCAGGGTGGGTGCCAACATCACATTGCGCCCGACATTGAGATGGGGAAACAGGTTGAAGCCTTGAAAGATCATGCCGACATGCTGGCGCAGGGCGCGCATGGCCAGGGCATTGCCCTGGATCAGCGGCTGTGCATCAACCAGCAGCTCACCACTGTCAAAGCCCTCCAAACCATTGATGCAGCGAAGCAAGGTGCTCTTTCCCGACCCGCTCTTGCCAATGATGGACACCACCTCGCCAGGGGCCACGTCAAGGTCAATGCCCTTGAGCACTTCGTTGTTCCCAAAGCGCTTTCGCAATCCTCGGATGCGCACGGCTGGATGGACCGCGCCGGATTCAGTGCCTTGCATGCAAATTCCTTTCGATTCGCTGGCTGTACGCCGAAAGCGGGTAGCACATGAGGAAGTACAACACTGCCACGGTGCCGTAAATCAGGAAGGGCCGGAACGTGACGTTCGCCATCATGCCCCCGGCTTTGGTCAGCTCGACGAATCCGATCACCGATGCCAGCGCCGTTCCCTTGATGACCTGCACCAGGAATCCGACCGTCGGGGCGACAGCGACGCGCAAGGCCTGCGGCAGGATCACGTGGCGCAGCTGCTGGGAGAAACTCATGGCCAGACAACCCGATGCCTCCCATTGCCCTTTGGGAACAGACTCGACGCAGCCTCGCCAGATTTCTGCCAGATAGGCACTGGAGTACAAGATCAGCGCGAAAGCGGCCGCCGTCCAGCGCGACACATCGAGGCCACGCAGGGACAGGCCGAAATAGGCGAGGAACAGCTGCATCAGCAGCGGCGTTCCCTGGAAAACCTGCACATAGAGTCCGACCGCCTTGCCAAAACCTGCGCCCCCCCACTCACGCAAGACCAGCAACGCCAGTCCGAGCAGGCCACCACCGGCAAAGGCAATCAACGACAAGGCGATGGTCCAGCGCGCCGCCAGAAGCAGGTTGCGCAGAATGTCCCAATAGGTGAAATCGACCATGGCTAGCGACCGAAAAGAAAGCGCGGACCGGCCCAGTACAGCAGCTTGCGCAGCCCGATCGCCAACAACAGGTAGATGGCTGTCACCACGATGTAGGACTCAAAGCCCCGGAAATTTCGCGAGGCGATCAGGTTCGCGGCGAAGGACAGTTCCGGTGTCGAAATCTGACTGCAGACCGCCGATCCCAGCATGACGATGATGATCTGGCTGACCAGTGCCGGCCAGACACGGCGCATCGAAGGTGGAAGCACCACGTGGACAAAGACTTGCCATGAGGTCAACGCCAGGCTCGATCCCGCCTCGACCTGCCCGCGCGGCGTCGTCTGAATTCCGGTGCGCAGGATCTCGGCAGAATAGGCGCCGAGATTGATGACCATGGCCAGCATTGATGCCTCGCCTGGCGAGAGCCGCAGGCCGATGCTGGGCAGGCCGAAGAAGACAAAAACAGCTGAATGATGAAAGGTGTATTCCGGATGAGTTCAACGTAGGCAGAGGCCACGGCGCGCAGCCACCCGGACTTGCCCCAGGTACGCGCCCAACTGCATGCGATGCCCAGCATCAGGCCGATGACTGCCGACCCTGCGGTGAGCACAACGGTCCAGGCAAGGCCCCGCAACAGCAGCGGCCACTGCACTAGAACGGAGGCAAAGTCGAGATTGGTGCTCATCGCCGCCTGCCCTGGCGCCCGGTCATCGCCGTCTTACTCCGGAAGGTTGCCCACGGGGCGCCCAAGCCAATGTTCGGACAGGCTGTTCAGCTCTCCGTTCTTTTTGGCCGCATCGATGATGGCGTTGACCTTGGCGAGCAATTCCTTGTCACCCTTGGGCACGCCGACAAAATTGGGGGAATCCTTCAGGACGAACTTCATTTGTGCACCCAGGCTGGGGTTGTGCGCCATCATGTTGGCTGCCACCGAAACACCCGTCGCGACCAGTTGCGATTGCCCGGAGACAAAAGCGGCGATGGTGGATGCGTTGTCCTCGAAGCGCATGATGTTCGTGCCGGGAGGCACGACTTTGGTCAGCTGAATGTCCTCCACCGAGCCGCGCGTCACGGAGATGGACTTTCCTGCCAGGTTTGCCGGGTCTTTGATCTCCATCGTCTTGGGGCCGTAGACCGCCAGGAAGAACGGCGAATAGGCGTGGCTGAAGTCGATGACCTTCTCGCGCTCTGGAGATTTGCCCAGAGTGG
>JBAUTC010000201.1:0-9054 GCA_049582025.1 Thiomonas sp. | reverse complement strand
TGACCTGCGGCTGGCCCTGCGTCAGCGCCCGTTGCCCCAGGATGCTGATGGTCGAGGGCAGCGCCACCGCATTGGCCCCATACGCCACCCCCTGCACCATCACCGGTGCCAGCGATTGCGCAGCACTTGCGCTCGCTACAGGTGGGGGCGTCGCGCTGCCGGCAGCCTGCTGCGCATGCACCAGCCCCATTGGCGAGAGAGCAAGCACCAGGATGCCGAGGCGGGCAACGCCTGGCGTGGTGGTGTGCGATGGAGCGGCGCGGCATCGTGTCCAGGACTGCAGCCTGAATCTGTGCGCGCAACGCGATTGATACGACATACTGGTCTCCTCCGGGGTCGTGTTCAAGCTTGCTGGCTGGCTGGGTGCGGTGCTGGTGTGTCTTATGTGTGCATGGTGTGGTGTTCAAGGAGTAAGTCGAGCGCCTCGGGTCGGTCCACCGCACGCCGGGTCGCGGTCTGCCGGCGGGTGCAAGGGCGCCTGGCGGATGGGGATCACTCTGCTGGCGTGCCCTCTCCAACCAGGTTGTAGGCGCGGGCGGCAACGTATTGATAGATGTTCGACAGTTGCTTGGGCTCGAAGAATCCGGCCCAGGACGGCATGCCCTTGGCCTTGATGCCGGTCATGGCGATTTCGGTCATCTTGGCATCGGTCATGCCGTTGATCACCGACTTGCGCAGGTCGGGGGCATATTCCGACCCCAGGGCATCGGCGCCGTGGCAGCGGAAGCAGTACGAATTCCACAGCTCGTAACCGTTGAACACTTCTGGCGTGACCTTGGTTTTCGAACCGGCCACGAACACCGGGAAGTTCAGGCTGACCTTCTTGCCGTCAACGGTGTAACTATAGGTCTTGACCGGTTTTGCTGTCGCACCAGCGGTCGCCGGCGACTTGATTGCCAGGATCCAGGTGATGACCTCGTCAAGCTGTTGCTTGGAGAGCTTCGGGTGGGCTGGCATGGGAATCTGCCCCCATGTGCCGACGTGGCCTTTTTCCACAGCGTCCATCAGCAGGCTCTTTGCGCCCGGCTGGCCCGCGTATTTGGCGGACACTGCATCAAAGGCGGGACCCACGATTTTTTTGTCGATGGCATGACAGGAAAAGCAATCGCTGTTCTTGGCGACCTGTTCGCCCACGGTCGTGTCCGCAGCCAGCGCTGTTGACACACCGGTCGCGGTCAGAATCAGGCCGAAGGCGGCGGTCCGTAACAAGTTGGTGTTCATGTGAAATCGGGAGAGTGGACGGAGGGGAGGATGGAGAGGTCGAGACATGACAGGGCTTCCGATAGAAGGTGAAATGAAACTGGAAGGGCGAAGGGCGGCGGTTGGATCAAGAGGCCGACCGCCGCTGGTGCGCACTATTTCAGGATGTGCACGTTGTACTGATCCAGAATGGCGGTGATCTGGGGCTTGTGCGATGCGATCACCTTATCGATCTGCGTTTTCAGTGCTTCGTCTTTTGGCTTCACCGCCATGGCCATGAAAAACAGGTAGCGCTCGGGACTTCCCATGGCATTGGTGTCGGGGACGCGCGCCATGGTGAGATCAGGGAAGTCCTTCATGAAGTAGCCGATGGCGGGTTCCCAGGTGATCAGCACATCCACCTTGCCGTCCTGCACGGCTTGCAGCGTGGACTTGGGCGAGACGTCGTTCTTCTCCGCCGTGTCAAACTCGGTTGCGTGCATCACAAGATCACGCATCTTCAGTCCCGCCTGGGGAGGTGTGCCGTTCTCAAAGCCAATTTTTGCGGTCCGTAACGCCTGGGAATCGAGACCGTTGCTGAGGTCATAGTTCTTGGACTTCTTCGAGACAAAGACATACGTCGAACCGTAGTAGGGCTGGGTGTATGTTTCCTCGGGGTCGCCATAAGGAATGTTCATCACCACGTCGCATTTGCCCTTGTCCAGACCCCGGGCGAGAAAGTTGTCGAATCCGCCCTGTTGGCGGTAACTGGACCAGACATATTCGAGCGGGCGGTTCAGTGACTTGGCGACCAGCGCAGCCACCTTGTTCTCGAACCCTTGCCCGGCTTGATTGGAATAGGGCATGTAATCGGGATCGGCGCAGACCTTCAAGGGAGTTGCTGCCATGGCATGGCTGGCGGTCATGGCGACAAGCGCCAGCCCGGTGAGCCATTGCGCGCGTTTCAGATTTGAGGTGTTCATTCGAGCCTCCAGACAAAAGATGTGAAATGACGATCGAGTGCAACTGCGGACACAGCGCGGAGCAGCTTGGAATTTGTAGGAAAAAGAGGCCACATCAAAACGTGCTCGATGTGGCCTTGCTCCATCATTGCCGCAAGATGAGGCTCGATCAGGTCTTGGGCAATGCGAAGACCATCAGGGTCCCACCCAGTTGCGTGTATTGATTCAGGCTGGCATTCAGGCCAACGGCTCCGAGACCGGCGGTTGCCTTCTTCAGATTGTTGGTCATGCCGATCGCAGCCCAACCGCCCACACCTGTCAGCACGGCCACATACTGACGACCGCCATTTTCATAGGTGATGGGGTTGCCGATGATGCCGGACGGGCAGTGGAAGCTGTAGACCACCTTGCCGGTCTTGAGATCCACGGCGCGGAAGTCACCTTTCAGCGTGCCATAGAACGCAAGGCCGCCGGCTGTTGTCAGCGCGCCGCCCCAGTCCTGGAACTCATCCTTGATTTCCCAGTGGGTCTTGCCGGTGATCGGGTCGTATGCGATGAAGCGACCGCGATAGTCACCCGGGCCGGGCTTCATGTTGACAATGGCGCCAACGAACGGGAATCCAGCAAGGTATTTGACCTGGAACGCCTGATAGTCCATGCACAGGTGGTTCAGCGGCGCATAGAACAGTCCGGTTTTCGGGTCATAGGACACAGGCTGCTGATCCTTGTCACCCTGTGATGACGGGCAGATGCCCTTGACGTTGACCCCTGCCTTGGTCATGTACTTCGGATCGAGGATGGGCATGCCGGTCTTCATGTCATACCCAGAGGCCCAGTTCACCGACGGGTCATACTTGTGGATGGCGATGAGCTTGCCGTTGTCGCGGTTGAGTACGAAGGAGAAGCCGTTGCGGTCGAAGTGCGTCAGCGTGGGAACGTCCTGGCCGTCCACCTTGGAGGTCGTCAGGACCATTTCGTTGACGCCGTCATAGTCCCAGCCGTCATGCGGTGTCATCTGGTAGACCCACTTGGCCACGCCGGTCTTGAGATCGCGAGCCTCGATGGTCATGGACCAGCGGTTCAGGCCCGGTCGCTGACTGGGGTTCCAGGTGCCCGGGTTGCCGGTGCCGTAATAGACGAGATCGTTCTTCGGGTCGTAGGAATACCAGCCCCAGGTCGCGCCTCCGCCCACCTTCCATTGGTCGTCCTTCCAGGTCTTCAGGCTGGAGTCGGGCCCCACGGGCTTCTGGGTGGCGCCATTGATGGTCTTTTCCGGGTTGAACAGCATCAATTTGTCGGGGCCGTTGCTGTAGGCGCGCCACAGCATCTTGCCTGTCTTGGCGTCCAGCGCGGTCATGTAACCGTTGACCCCATACTCACCGCCAGACACGCCAACCATCAACACGCCGTTGAAGACATGCGGGGCAGCGGTCATGGTCTGGCCGAGTTTGTCGTCGGCATTCTTGAACGTCCAGTCGACAGCGCCCGTCTTCGCATCGAGGGCGAATACTGTGCCGCCCAGCGAGTCGGCGTAGATCTTGCCGTCGTAATAGCTCACGCCCCGATTCACCACGTCGCAACAGGCGACAGCCGGTGCATTGGGTTCTGCTGGCGGATCGAACTGCCAGACCACCTTGTGGTCGGGGTCATTCAGGTCAACCGCATAGATATGCGTGGGATACGGAGTCTGAAAATACATCATGTTGCCGACGACCAGGGGTTGACCCTCGTGGCCGCGCAGCACGCCTGTGGACATGGTCCAGGCCGGTTGCAGATCCTTGGCGTTGTCGACGTTGATTTGATCGAGTTTGCTGTACCTCCAGTTGGCGTAGTTTCCGGCGGGCATGACCCACTCGTTCGCGTTCTGCGACATGTCTTCGAGAGATTGCGCCTGGGCGGCGATGAAACTGCCCGAGGCGAAGATGGCAAGCGCGGCGGCGAGCAGCCATCGTGGCGTCCGTCCTTGCTTGTGCGACAGGGGGTTGATCTTGAACACGGCTGAAGTCTCCTCTAAGCGAGTGATCGAGACGCAGTCTTTTGCCGACTGCGAACGTGAGATCTTGGCGGTCTCGACACCGTAGTGAGCAACCTCCATGCCAGAGACACTGCGTGCAGTGATTTGAAGGACTTGCGAGGGAAAATGCCGTTTCGATGCGATGCCAGGGGGGCTCTGGATCAGCAAATCCAGCACAGTTTGACCCAAGGCATGTGACACTCTGCGCTGCTGTGAGGTTGACTTGCTGGGGTCGCGATTTCTGGATTCGGGGAAGGCAGCGACAGCAGCGGCATCGGCAGCGCGCCCGTGGCGATATCGCGGGCAGCTGCCGGGCGTGGGTGACTTACTTGGTCCGCGGGGTAAGGATGCCCAGGCGATGCATGCGCCGGTACAGGGTATTGCGGCTGATGCCCAGCGCATCGGCGGCGTGGCTGATGTTCCAGCGGTGGTATTGCAACAAGGTCATGATTTCGGAGTGCACGGCGTCGTCGCCTTCCGCCGGCAAGGCGGTGGATTCCGATTGGAGTTGCATGGTGGGGCGCTGTGCGGAACCGGCGGGCAGTTTTGATGTGTCCGCACTGCGGAACGACCAAGGCAGATTGTCCAGGCCCAGGTTGCCGTCGGATGACAGCGCCAATGCGGTGCGAACCACATTGCGCAGTTCGCGGATGTTTCCCGGCCAGGGGTAAGCGAGCATGCAGTCCAGCGCGGCGGCAGAAACGCGCGTCGGACGGTCATTGTTTTCGCTCTGGCAGACCGAGACGATGAGATCCTCCAGGTCCTGCCGTTCCCGCAGCGGGGGCAGGGTGAGGGTAATGCCGTTGAGCCGGTAATACAGGTCTTCGCGGAACAGACCCTTTTCGATCAGGTCCTGCAGATTGTGGTTGCTCGCGCTGACGACGTGCAGGTCGACCGCGATGGGTTTGGTGCTGCCCAGCGGGGTGACTTCCTTTTCTTCCAGTACATGCAGCAGGCGCGCCTGAAGCGATAGGGGCATATCGCCGATCTCGTCCAGAAACAGGGTTCCGCCATTCGATGCCACGATCTTGCCGCGCATGCCGCCCGAGCGTGCGCCAGTGAAGGCCCCCGCCTCGTAGCCGAACAGTTCGCTCTCGGCCAGGGTTTCTGGAATCGCGGCGCAGCACATGGCGATGAACGGCCTCTTGTTGCGGTTGCTGCGCTGGTGGATGGCCTTGGCAAGCGTTCCCTTGCCGGTTCCGGTTGCGCCCTGCAGCAGGATGTTGATCCCCTTGTTCATCACCTGTTCGGCGCACCAGACGTTGTACGCCATCACGGGGTCGCGTTCGCCTTCGGCGGGGTAGTCGGTCGAGGCCTTGCGCCGGTCAGACAGTTGGGGTGTGGCGGTTGTCGCGTCGTGCGCACTGCTGTCTTGCGCGCGTGTGGCGATTGCGATCGAGCGGTGCGGGGACCGGACTGAAAGGAAATAGCGGCCACCCGTCGCCTGCCCCTGTGTGGCCCAGATTCTGCAGGGCATGCTGTGTGCCTGGTCGAAGAATCTGGAGGTGGTGAACGCGAACAGTTCGGACACGTTGTGGCCGACCAGATCGGCTGCACTTCGCCGGCCGAGCAGGCCTGCGGCAAGGCTGTCTGCGCCACAGACGCGGCCATCGGCGTCGATGGCCAGCATGGCGTCATGCATCAGGCCGACCAGTTCGGCGCGACTGTGAAATCTCACGATCCAGTGTTCGCGGAAGCTGTTGGCGAAGTAGATCTGCTCGATCACCCGCGCCGACATGCTGACCAGCAGCATGGTGTGCAACTGGCTCTGCCGGCTGTCGGTGCAGTCGAAGCAGGTGGCGTCGAGCACGGCGAGCAACTTGCCATCAGGCCCCCAGATCGGGGCGGCGGAGCAACTCAGGCCCGCATAGCTCTTGAAGTAATGTTCGTCGCGGTAAACCGTGACCGGGCGTCCCACCAGCAGGCAGGTGCCGGGGCCATTGGTCCCGGCATTGCGTTCGTCCCAGAAGTAGCCGGGAGCCAGTCCCTTTGCATGAAATAGGCCCTTTTGCGCCGGATCGCTGATCTGCTCGAGGACCAGTCCCTGCGCGTCGGTCAGCAGCACGGTGTTGTGCGAGTTGCCGACCTGCGCGTAGAAGCTGTTCATTTCCACGCGGGCGATGCGCAACAGACGGTGGTGCGCTTCCAGCGTGTTGTCCAGCGCGTCTTGCGGCACCTTTTCGATCCGTCGCAAGGCATCTGGCACGAGACCGTAATCGTCGGCGCAGCGCTGCCACGACGCAGCAAGATCGCTGTCGCCTGCCGCCATCCACGATGATGGGGCGATCAGGCCAGGAAGATGGGGTGTTGACGCAGTCTTGTCTGCGCGTCCATCGAGTCTCATGTCCGGTCTCCACGGATCTGATCCATTTTGATCCGGGTACGCCACTGCGCCTGCAGTGTTGAACACCCAGATGTGGCTTCCGATGGTTTCTACGCACTGTGTGAAGCCTGCGCGCGTTGTGAGCCGAAAGTGTTGAAGGATTTTGAGAGCCAAAAACGTGAGCGTCTACAGTGAAAACCCATAATGTTGCAAGTAGTTGTAACGCCATCGCAGGCAGCAAGCGCCGTGCCGGTCGGGCGCAGCGTATTTCGATGCAACACGCCTGGCGGTGTTGCCCCTGGCTGTCATCAGATGGTTAAGATTGAACGGAACCAATCAGCATTGCTGAAATCTGGATCAGTACTACGGGCGGCAAGCAGCAAAACAGACCGCCCATCGTTGTTTGCCAAACGCTGCCGAACGTCCGTTGCGCTTTCGGTCGCGTCATGGCACTTGCTCCGTGACGCATTGCCCGTGGTATTTTTCCCTGCCGCGCGATGCGTTGTGTCGCCCATCGGAGCCAACCATGACACTTGCCGAATTGACCCGCATCGCCCAGACCTCGGGTGACATCCTTTACCTGATGGTGGTGCTGCTGTTCGTTGCCATCGTGGTCAGCATCGAACGTTACTGGGTTCTGCGCCGCATGCTGGGCCGCGGACAACGCTGGCTGGCAGCATTGCGTGAACACCGCCGGCTGGATGCGGCAACATTGCACCGCCTGCTTGAAGCGGGCGCACCCGGTCCGCATGCAGGGGTGGTCGCCGTGGGGCTGGGCCTGCACGGCGACGAGCCTGTGGATCGCATCGCCGATCTGCTGGAAGAGGCCGTGATGGAGCAGGCGCCGCGCGTCGATCGCGGGCTTTGGATGCTCGACACTATCGTCACCCTGGCTCCGCTACTCGGCCTGCTCGGCACCATCATCGGCATGTTCAATACCTTCCAGGCGCTGTCGAATCCCGGGGCAGCCGCACAACAGGTCACGGGCGGCGTTGGCGAGGCGCTGGTGGCCACCGCGTCCGGCCTGTTCATCGCCATTCTCGGCCTGGTGGTCTTCAACTTTCTCAACCAGCGCGTGCGTCTGGTGATGCACCAGCTCGAACGCATCAAGCTCATGCTGCTCAACCGGCTGGTTGCTCCCGCGCGTCAATCGGCCGTTGCGCAGGCGGCCGCAGTTCCGCCGGTCGCCGAGGCACCGCCACAAGCCGCCGTCGATGCCTCCGCTCCCGCGACGACCACGCGGCTGGTCGAACCGGTCACGACCGGACGGCTCGACCAGGCCGTGGCGTGAGCCGGCACACGACGATGTTCCCGATGCGCCGACCAGAGTGGAGACGACCATGAAGTATTTCGCCGTGCGCAAGGCCCGCATCGAAATCATTCCGATGATCGACATCATGCTCTTCCTGCTGGTGTTTTTCATCATGGTCACGCTGCACATGATTCCGGATGCCGGCATCGCCTCGCGTCTGCCCACCAGCACCACGGCGCAGGCCATGCCCAAGCCGCAAATCACCCTCGCCGTTGACCGCCAGGGGGCCATCCATTTCGACCAGAAAACCCTCACGACCACGCAACTCACCGCACTGCTGCGCAGCCAACCCCACCCTGACCAACTGCAGGTCACACTGGCCGGTGACAAGGCGGTGTCGCTGCAGCAACTCATGACCGTGATGGATGCCTGCCGTGCGGCAGGCGTGACCCGGATTGGCTTGTCGGCGCAACCCGGAGGGCAGGGGTGAGCGTCCTTGCCTTGCGCGGGACTGCGCCGTCTGCGATCCACGATGGGGAAGACGGGGAGGGCCTGCCATGGTGGGCCATCGTGCTGCTGGCCGCATTGGTCGAGGGCGCCTTGCTTTTTGGCGCCGCCACCTTCCTGCGGCACCCGCCCGCGCCGCCAGCCCACCTGCCGCCGATGCAGATCGTGCTCGAAGCACCGCCCCCGCCCAAGCCCGCGGTACAGCCGAAGGTGCAGCCCAAAATCCAGCCCAAGCCCGCACCGCATATCGCGCCGCCGCAGCCACGGCCACATGTGCAGCCGCACCCGAAAAAGCTGCGCCCTGCCAAACAGCACCGGGCGCCACCGCCTCGGCCTGCACCGGTTGTTGCGCCGCCACCGCAGCCTGCGCCTGAACCTGTACCGCTGCCAGCACCGCCGATCGTGGCCCCGCCTCCGGTAGCGAAGACCATCCCGGCCATGCCGGTTGCCCCGCCCGCGCCGCCGGTGATTGCGGCACCCGTTGTGGATTTGCAAGCCTTGCGCGCCGCGTACGGCCAGTCCATGCATACCGCCATCCAGGCGGCAGCCCGCTACCCGGAGATGGCGCGGCGCATGGGTGAAACGGGCCGGGTGCAGGTGGCGTTCCGTTATGAGAACGGCGCGGTGCACGACCTGCATGTGCTCAGCAGCAGTGGATCGGGCGTGCTCGACCGCGCTGCCGAGCGCGCGGTGCGCAGTGCCACCTATCCGGCCTTGCCCGCAGCGCTGCACGGCAAGCCACTGGAACTGCAAGTCTGGATCACCTTCAGCCTCGACGGCGCTGCCGATTGAGGGTTGCGCCGGGTCGATGAACCAT
>JBAUTC010000200.1:0-31355 GCA_049582025.1 Thiomonas sp. | reverse complement strand
GGCTGAGGACACCAGACAGATCTCTCCCGGGGTGAGGCGATACATTTCCAATTGGCGCCCGGAAGCTGCCATGCGGAAGACACGCGCCTCCCCGGACAGAACGAGCGGGAATCCCCCGCAATTTGTTCCGGGTGCAAAAAGCTGTGCCCCACGTGGCACCTGCATCACTGCCGCACCACCTGCCCACTCGGCGTCCAGTTCCTCGGCGGGCAAATCGGACAGCGCCGGGTAAAGGTCCTTGAGGGCATTCAGCGTTTGCATGGAGAATAGAGCCTGTTGATCAAAGAACGGCAGAAGCAGATGTTTCACGTGAAACAATGCCCCTCATAACGACCGCGCAGGGTTAACCCGCATAAAATATAAAAGATGAGGAGGCATAAAAGTGGATTATCCGCGTAACTTTGATGTCGTTGTCATTGGCGGCGGCCATGCCGGCACCGAGGCCGCGCTGGCAGCCGCACGCATGGGCTGCGCCACGCTGCTGCTGACCCACAATATCGAAACACTCGGTCAGATGTCCTGCAACCCGTCCATCGGCGGAATCGGCAAAGGTCATCTGGTCAAGGAAATCGACGCGCTTGGCGGCGCCATGGCTGAGGCCACGGACGAGGCCGGTATCCAGTTCCGAATCCTCAACGCCAGCAAAGGCCCGGCGGTGCGCGCCACGCGCGCGCAGGCAGATCGCCAGTTGTACAAGCGCGCCATCCGCGGGCGCCTGGAAAACCAACCCAACCTCTGGTTGTTCCAGCAGGCGGCGGACGATCTCCTGGTTGAGCCCACGGGGCGCGGCGAGCGCGTCACGGCCGTCGTCACCCAGACGGGAATCCGCTTTCTCACCCGCACCGTGGTACTCACTGCGGGGACCTTCCTCGACGGCAAGATTCACATCGGCCTGGACCAATATGCGGCCGGTCGCGCCGGAGACCCGCCCTCGCTGCGCCTGTCCGCCCGACTGAAGGCGCTGGATCTTCCGCAGGGTCGGTTGAAAACCGGCACACCGGCTCGCATCGATGGTCGCACCATCGATTTTTCCAAGCTCGTCGAGCAGCCAGGCGATCTCAATCCCATGCCTGTGTTCAGCTTTCTGGGCTCGTCGGACCAGCACCCCACGCAGGTGGCCTGCTGGATCACGCACACCACTGCGCAGACGCACGACATTATTCGCGCCGGACTGGATCGGAGTCCAATGTTTACGGGCGTGATCGAAGGCATTGGCCCGCGCTATTGCCCGAGCATTGAGGACAAGATTCACCGCTTTGCCGACAAGTCCTCGCACCAGATCTTTCTCGAGCCCGAAGGCTTGCAGACCAACGAGTTCTATCCCAACGGGATTTCCACCAGCCTGCCCTTCGACGTGCAGATCGCCATGGTGCACTCGATTCCCGGCTTGGAGAATGCGCATTTGCTGCGTCCGGGTTACGCCATCGAGTACGACTATTTTGACCCCACCGCACTCAAGACCTCGCTGGAAACCAAGGCCATCGACGGCCTGTTTTTTGCCGGGCAGATCAATGGCACCACCGGCTATGAAGAAGCCGCAGCGCAAGGCCTGCTGGCAGGAATCAACGCCGCGTTGCTGGTGCATGGCCGCGAGGCTTGGTGCCCGCGCCGCGATCAGGCCTACCTTGGGGTGCTGGTCGACGACCTGGTGACCAAAGGCGTGAGCGAACCATATCGCATGTTCACCAGCCGGGCCGAATACCGCCTCAGCCTGCGTGAAGACAATGCCGATCTGCGCCTGACCGAAATCGGTCACGAGCTTGGTGTCGTGAACGACGCCCGCTGGGATGCGTTCTGCCGTAAGCGTGACGCCATCGAACACGAAATCCAACGACTCCGTTCCACTTGGGTGACCCCCCAAAGTTTGCCGCCAGAACAGGCACAAGCGCTGCTGGGCAAAGCCATCGAGCGGGAATACAACCTAGCCGACCTGCTACGCCGCCCCGAACTGCGCTACGACGCTCTGGCGCAATTCCCGCACCCCGCCTTCGCTCCGGAAAAGCCGTTGGAAGACCCCGAGCGCGAGCAGGTCGAGATCCACATCAAGTACGCTGGATACATCGACAGGCAACAGGAGGAAGTCTCTCGCGCGGCGCAATATGAATCGCTGCGATTGCCTGCCGACCTCGATTACCGCCAAGTTTCAGGGCTTTCGATTGAAGTGCAGCAAAAGCTCAACCAGGCGCGCCCGGCTACACTGGGCCTCGCCTCCCGCCTCTCAGGGATGACGCCTGCCGCGGTTTCCTTGCTGCTGATCCACTTGCGCAAGGGCGTGTTAAAGCAGGCACTCAGACTTGAAAAGGACACAATCGCGTGAGTGCGCCCCACTCGCACACTGCACCCGGTTTTTCCATTGAGGCCTTTCTGCAGCACACGCTGCGGGCACTGGAACTGGACTTCAGCGACCGACAACAGCAACAACTATTGGACTACACCGCGTTGCTGCTGCGCTGGAATCGCGTGTTCAATCTCACTGCGGTACGCGATCTTGAAGGCATCGCCCGCCTGCATCTTGCGGATTGCCTTGCCGCATTGCCCGCCTTCCGACGCGCCGCGCCGAGGCGCATCCTGGACGTGGGCTCAGGAGGCGGCTTACCGGGCATCGTGCTTGCCATTGGTCTCCCTGAGACTGACATCCATCTGATTGACACAGTGCAAAAGAAGTGCGCCTTCCTGCGACAGACCTGCGGCAGCCTGGGGCTGCAACGCGTCACGGTTCATCACGCCCGCGTCGAGTCCCTGCAAGATGCCGAGGGCTTTGATTGCATCACCAGCCGCGCCTTCAGCGATCTGCCTTTACTCGTCCGCAGCACGGCACATCTGCGCGCCAGCAGCGGGCGATGGTGCGCAATGAAGGGTCAGGTTCCAGCGAATGAAATCGCCGCGCTCCCGCAGGGCATCTCAGCACAAATCGACGCGTTGCGCGTTCCGGGACTGGATGCGCAGCGCTGCCTGGTGTGGCTTCAGTCGCGACCATCTGATTGAGCTGAGGTGCTCCGCTGTCCGCTCCGGCACAATACAGTCTGGCTGAGCACGGCTCAGCACTGTTTCACGTGAAACATCCGTTTTCTGGAGAGCCCGCTTGGCGCAGATTTTTTGCATCGCAAACCAAAAAGGTGGCGTCGGCAAAACCACCACCAGTGTCAACCTCGCCGCCGCCTTGTCGCGTATCGGGCAGCGCGTCCTGCTGGTCGACATGGATCCGCAAGGCAACGCGACCATGGGGTCGGGCGTGGACAAGCACGCCTTGGACGCGTCCATTTATGAAGTGCTGATTGGTCAGGCCACACTGGCCCAAGTCAGGCAGCACAGCGAAAAATCGGGCTACGACGTGGTCGGTGCCAACCGCGAGCTGGCCGGCGCCGAAGTGGAGCTGGTCGATCTGCCGCAGCGCGAGCGCCGCCTCAAATCCGCCCTCGCCACCATCGATTCAGACTATGACTTTGTCCTGATCGACAGCCCACCCGCTCTCGGCCTCCTCACCCTCAACGGCCTATGTGCTGCGCATGGCGTGATCGTGCCCATGCAATGCGAATACTTCGCGCTCGAGGGCCTGTCCGATCTGGTCAATACCATCAAGCAAGTCCACGCCAACCTCAATCGCGACCTGCGCATCATTGGCCTGCTTCGGGTTATGTTCGACCCGCGCATCACTCTGCAGCAGCAGGTCAGCGAGCAGATCAAATCGCACTTTGGCAACAAGGTGTTCAACACCGTCATTCCCCGCAACGTCCGCCTGGCCGAGGCGCCCAGTTACGGCCTGCCTGGGGTCGTGTTCGACCCCAGCAGCCGTGGCGCCAAGGCTTTCACCGACTTTGCGCAGGAAATGGTGGACCGCCTGACCGTACTCGCATGACACCCGACCACGATTCTGCCCCTTTGCGCATCCTGCTCCTTCCTGGCTGGCTGGGCTCTGGCGCCGGACACTGGCAGCGGCGCTGGGAAGCGCTTTATGGCGACGAACTAGTGGAACAGGCTGATTGGCAAGCCCCGCGACGCGGCGACTGGATCGCACAGCTCGAAGATGTTCTCCTCTCCCGCCCGGGCCCGGTGGCGTTGGTTGGACATAGTCTGGGATGCCACCTCGCCGCTGCCTGGGCGATGAGCAGTCGACACACCGACCGCGTGGTCGGTTCCCTGCTCGTCGCACCGCCGGATCTGCAACGAACCGACTTGCCGTCCGCGCTACGGCCGTGGCAGCAACCACTGCAGCAGCACGCTCTGCCATTCGCTGCGACCGTCGCGGCTAGTTCGGATGATCCATATTGCACCTGGGATGCATCGCAGGACCTAGCCACGCGCTGGGGTGCCGACTGCGTCAACCTCGGTGCACGCGGCCACGTCAATGCCGACTCCGACCTGAACGACTGGCCGCAAGGCCGATCCCTGCTCGACGCCACTTTGCAGCGCGGCAGGCACAATGCCTTCCCTTCTTCCGATTGACCGGGCCTCTCACCCTGCCCACACACACATGGCAACAAAAAAACCTAAAGGACTTGGCCGCGGACTGGACGTGTTGCTCGGCCCCTCTGTCGAACTCACAGAAACCGATGCCGCCGCGCTGCGCGAGTTGCGTCTGGACGATCTTGTGCCCGGTCGCTATCAGCCCCGCTCGCAGATGGATGAAGGCGCGCTCTACGAACTCGCGCAGAGCATCAAGGCGCAGGGCGTCATGCAGCCCGTGCTGGTGCGCGCCCTACCAGACGGGCGCTATGAAATCATTGCTGGCGAGCGCCGAACCCGCGCGGCGCGCCTGGCCGGATTGGACACCGTGCCCGCGCTGGTGAAAGAAGCCGACGACCGAACCACGCTGGCCATGGCGCTGATCGAAAACCTGCAGCGCGAAGACCTGAATCCGCTAGAAGAAGCACGCGGCATTGCCAGGCTGATCGAGGAGTTCGGCCACACCCACGAGCAGGCAGGGCAGGCCGTGGGCCGCTCTCGGACCGCCACGAGCAATCTGCTGCGCTTGCTCAATCTGGCTGACGCCGTGCAGACCATGTTGCTGGCTGGCGATATCGACATGGGCCATGCCCGCGCCCTCCTGGCGCTGGAAAAGGCGCAACAAGTGCAGGCAGCTCAACATATTCTGGCCAAGCGCCTGAGCGTGCGGGAAGCCGAACGGCTGGTGTCCAAGACGCAACAGGAACAGACCACAACGACCGCACCGAAAAAGGCCAAGGCCACCAAAGACCGCGACTGGCAGCGGCTGGAAGAAGAACTCTCCGAGCGCTACACGGCGCCGGTCGAAATCCGCAGCAAGGCAGTGCGCAAGGGGCATCAGAGCGGCGAGATCGCCATCCGCTTTTCCTCGCTGGACGAACTCGATGGGCTGCTTACCCTGCTCCGCGGCAACACTCCGCAGGCTTAAGCCCTGTAGCAAAGCGGCCGAAGCAGAATTAAACCGGCACGCGCCATACGCACCGCCCGGGGGCGCATCCAGACGGATGGCCTGTTATTGCGAAGCGTTCTTATTTATAGATTGGCCGCATGGCCCATGGGTGAAACAGGCCAGAGATCAGACGACGTACATCTCGGTGCGATTGCGGCCATTCTGTTTGGCCCGGTACATCGCCTGATCCGCCATGGACAACACGACGTCGATACTCTGGATCGGTGCATCGCACCCCGCGATCCCCAGGCTCAGACTGAGACGCACCACACCGGCGGAAGTCTGGAAAGGATGGGCCGCGACGAACTCCCGTATCCGCTCTGCGACTTCCAAGGCATGCGTCGCGCGTGCATGCGACAGCAGGATGCAGAACTCCTCCCCGCCCATGCGTGCAAACACATCGCCATCCCGCAGCAGGGAAAGCACCACCTGCGCGAACTCGACCAGGACCTCGTCGCCCACGGGGTGTCCATAACGGTCGTTAATCTGTTTGAAGTGGTCGACATCGATCAGCATCAGACACGGCCCTGGATCGCTGGCGCGGGAGGCGAGAATGCCGCGCTCCACCAAGGCAAAAAAGCCGCGCCGGTTATGGAGTCCGGTAAGCGGATCGGTATACGCAAGGGCGCGCAACTGATGCTCCAGGTTCTTTTGCGCCGAAATCTCCACCAGCCCGATGATCGCGCAGTCCTCCCCGCCAAACCGCACCTGCCTCATGGAAGACAGAACATCCACGGCCCTGCCGTCGACAGTCTTCAGCCGGATCTCCATCTGACCCAGCGCGCCGTCTGTCTTCAGGCGCGCCAGCAGCCGCGCACGCCTCGCGGAATCTCCATAGAAGTCCGTGGTGAAGATATCGCCGCGAAGGGTATTGTCGGGATCGATCAGCACCCTGGCTGCTGCATTGAACCGCAGCACCTTGGCGTCCTCCATACGCACCAGCACCAACGGCATCGGCGTGGCCTCGAACAGACGTTCCAGATTGTCCTCGCTCTGTTCGGCATGCAGACGGGCCTCTTGCGCCATGCGTGCCTCGCCCTCCAAGCGGCGACGATCCAGCCAGGCCAGACGCATGCCGCGGCTGACCGACACTGCAATCTGCCACCCCGCCACATTCGCAAACCCGAATAACACCAGGGCGATGCTGATGTATTTGGCATCGAAATGCAGCGACGTCCAGACCACCAAAGCGAACAAGGTCGTGAACACCCAACCCACCCAAAGCGCCTCACGCCGCAGGATTGGCACGTATGCATAGCCGGCGAAAATCAGCGCCAGCGCCGTAATCGAGTGATAGTCTGCATTGCCCCCATAAGACAGCACCACCAGAAGAAACAGCACCATGATGCTCAACTCAAAGCCGAGCAAGGCGGTAGCCACTTGGCGGACGTTGCCGACCTGCGCGACGCGCCCTGCACGGGCGAGCCACAGCCCCCAGCCGAGAATGCCAAACCGCGCGGCAAGCAGGCTCCAGTACACCGAAGACGTACCAAGAACGGCCAGATCGGTAAACGTGGCCGAGAGGAAGGCCAGGGAGCCATACAGGCCGATCTGGCGGACGCGTGGGCCGATCACGCCCCATTCCGCGCAGATGAATTCCTCCTCTAGCGCGCGATCCGCAAAAAGCCCGTCCCGGCCGGTACGCCAGTGCGTATCGGCATCAGCGACGGAATGGGCGGCAACCATCGTGAGAGAGAAGTAACTGCGCCGATCCACGTCCTAGACGTGTCCAAGGTTGCATAGAGATGAGTATCGTATCCCCACGGCAACAAGCCAAGCCGTCCGAGCCATCGCGAGAAGGAGGAATAGTTCACAGAACGCGTCGGTATTCAGGCCGATCCAACAGAACCGCAGAAAATGGACATAGATTGCGGTGAAAATCGACATTTTGTTACTCGCTACCCGTTTGCCTCCGGCACCATGCACGCCAGTCTTTCACATCGTCTCGCACCAAGCGCACCAGTGCAAACCGTGCCCTCTAAGCTTTGTGCACTGAGTCAGACGCAGCAATACATGCTGCTCCGACAAGAATTGCTCGGGAGCGCCATTTACAACATCGGCCTGACGGTCACCATCGAAGGCCCTCTGAACGTCGCACTGCTGCAAACCGCCATCGACGACGTTTTCTCCGCCGAGCCCATGCTCCGCGCGCATGTCAAGCGTGGACCGGACGGTCCGCAGTGGCAACTCTCCGAGCCAATAGGTTGCCGCTTGCCTTACACCGACTGGTTCGCCCAGACCGGCTCGGAGACCCGGGCAACGGAATACACCGCCCGGGATATCGCCGCGATCAAAGACAGCGGAATCGATCCGGAGGGCCAAGCGCTTTGGCGCCTCGCGTTGTTTCGGAACGGGCCGGCGCGATATGAGTGGCTGCTGTGCTTCAACCACATCCTGCTCGATGGCTACGGAGTCGCGCGGGTTGAACAGCGGGTATTCGATCAGTACAACGCGCTGCTCGAAGCCGCGCCGCCCCACTGCTTGGATCCCGGACCGGACTACCGCCGCTTCGTCGAGAGAGAGCAAAACTACCTGCACTCCCACCGCTTCGGGCAAGACCAGGCATTTTGGGAAAGCCGAATCGCGGCGACTGACGAGGCAGCCTCGTTCTCAGTCCAGGAACTAGAGCCCCCCCCTCTGCCAACCCATCATCGATGGCTTGTCTGTTCAGCAAACTGGCAGCGCTATTTGCAAATGGCCGCAGAGCACGGTCTGTCGGCGGCGCAAAGCGCCATCTTCTTCCTTGCAACCTATGTAGCCAAAGTGACGGACCAGGAAGACACCCTGATTGGCATGCCGCTGCACAACCGCAAGGACGCCATCGACAAGCGCACCGTTGGGATGTTCGTTACCACCGTACCGTTGCGCCTGATCATAGACGTGAACGACGCGCTGCCAAGCTTGATGCGCAAACTGGCAGAAGAAATGCGCCAAATCCTCCGTCACCAGCAGTACCCCATCAACCGAGCCTTGACTCGGCAGTTGCCCAGACAAGGCGTTGTCGGCATGCCGTTCGATCTGGTGACGTCGTTCGAAAACCGCGAACTGCAGACAACTCTCGGACCTGCGCGCGTGTCGCTAGCTCGGTTCAGGGGGCACCCGGGATTAGCACCTATTGAAGCCTACGTACCGCAATACGGATATGCGGAACATGTGCCCATTGACCTTGTCCTCGATCCCAGAGCGCCCGCCGCCCTGAAGCACACCACGTTCCTCTCTGAACGCCTTGATCAGCACTTGGCCGCACTGCTGGCGCACCCCGAGCACACCCTGGGCGATCTCGCCTTGCTATCTCAAAAGGAACAAGCCGCGTTGCTCGCACTCCAGCAAACCACCCGATCCCGGCCCGCGCCGCAGTGCATGCACAGGCTTGTGTCCGATCAGGCGCACCGCACCCCACAGGCCTGCGCCGTCAGATTCGGCAACACAGTCCTAAGCTACGGCGAATTGGACGAGGCGGCGAACCGTCTGGCGCAAACCCTTCGCGGCCTGGGCGTCGGACGGGATGTTCTCGTTCCCGTGATGATGGAGCGTCGCCCCGAACTCGTTGTGGCGCTGCTCGCCGTGCTCAAGGCTGGCGGAGCTTACGTGCCCCTGGATACCGACCTACCCACCGAGCGCCTGCGCCGCATCTTGCAGGACACCAAGGCGCAGGTCGTGCTCACTCAAGCCCAGATGCATTCAGCAATCCGCGCCGCCTCTGCGCTGGAAGGCCTGCACCTTCTCGATGCCGACCTCCTGCCCGAAGCCGCGGTCCCCGTCGAGCCGCCGGATGACACCTCCACCCCGGACGATCTGGCGCTTGTCATTTTCACCTCCGGCTCCACCGGCCAACCCAAGGGGGTGATGATTCCGCACCGCGCCCTGTGCAACCACAAACTGTGGAATGCGCGCGCAGTGGACTTCCGGCCGGAGGATCGCCTGCTGCAGAAGTCCTCGCTGAGTTTCGACGCCTCCGTGTCGGAGTTTTTTCTCCCGCTGATCTGCGGTGCCGCCGTTCACCTGGCCCAGCCAGGCTTGCAGCGCGATCTACCCGCGCTGCTGCAAACCGTGATCGCCGAAGACATCACCCACCTTACGCTTGCACCCTCCACAGCAAGGGCCCTGGTGGATGACCCCGCGCTGCCCGCCTGCACCAGCCTGCGCTATTTGCAATTTGGCGGAGAGCCTCTGGACGCCGCGCTGGCCGCGCGTTTCCAGGTCTTGCTCCCGAAAGCCCAGCTCCTGAATTTCTATGGTCCCAGCGAAACCACGGAGGACAGCGCCCTGTATGTCGTGGATGGCCCGATCACCCAGACCCGCGGCAACCTGCCCGTGGGACGCCCCATCGACAACACCCGCATCTATGTGCTCGACGACGCGATGCGCCAGGTCCCTTTCGATGTGACGGGTGAAGTCTGTATTGCCGGCCTGGGTGTGGCGCGTGGCTATCTCGGCCAACCGGAGCGCACCGCTGAACGCTTTCTGCCAGACCCGTTCGTTCCGGGCGAACGGATGTACAAAACCGGCGATCTGGGATATTGGTCCGAGCAAGGACAACTCCACATCGTTGGACGCAACGACGATCAGATCAAGATCCGCGGTTTTCGCATCGAAATCGGCGAAATCGAACGGCAATTGGCCAGTCATCCTGCCGTGGCGCAGGCTGCGGTCATCCCCTGGATGGCGAGCGCAAACGATCCGCAACTGGCCGCCTATGTCGTGCTGCGAGACGGGCTGGAGCACACCCAGCTCGCCGACCTGCGGCAGGCGCTCCAATCCAGCCTGCCCCGCTACATGATTCCGAGCGCATGGCAGGTTCTGCCCGCCATGCCGCTGACCGTCAGCGGAAAAATCGACAAGCGCAGCCTGCCCGCCCCGCAGCGTCAAGCCCCGACTCAAGCGCAGCCACGCCTTGCTCCGCGCAACACCACAGAACGCACCCTCTGGGACATCTGGAACGAGGTGCTTCATACCGATGCCTTCGGCGTGCAAGACAACTTCTTCGATCTCGGCGGCCACTCGCTCACCCTGACCCAGGCGCGCTCACGCATTCAGGCCCGCTTCGCGTGCGATCTGCCGCTGATCGATCTGTTCACACATTTGACCATCGCCGAACTGGCGCAGCATCTCGACAAACAGCAGCAAGGCGTAGGTCTGGCTGCATCCATCCAGCTCGTTGGTCGCGATGCCCCTTTACCCACGTCGCTGTCTCAGCGTCGCATGTGGGTCATTCAACACTTCCACCCGGAGTCGGTCGCCTACAACATTACGGCATCTGTCCGTCTTTGCGGCCCGTTTGAAGTCACCTTGTTCGAGCAAGCCCTCGGTTTGCTCATCGCGCGGCATGAAGGCTTGCGTACCCAGTTTGCCCTGCGCGACGAGGAGCCGGTGCAACTCATCCTTCCCAGTCTGCCGCCACAGCTGCACGTCATCGACCTGCGGGCGCACGGGGAGCACGAGCGCGAACTAGCAGCAAGGCAGGCCGCATCGGCATGGTTGGCACAGCCGTTCAATCTGGCTACGGCGCCCTTGTCCCGGGTCTGTGTCATGCGCTTGAGCGAGGACGAGCATGTGCTGTTCTGGGTTCTGCACCACGCCATCGCCGACAACTGGGCGCTGGCCGTGCTGTGGCGCGACATCATGCAGCTCTACGCTGGGCTCCTGCGGGGCAAGACCGACGCAGCCGACATGGGGCTGGCCCCGTTGCACATCCAATATGCCGACTATGCCGTCTGGCAGCGCAGCGCCACCGTCGCCGCAGCGCGTGAGCCACACCTCGACTACTGGACCCACCGGCTGCGGGGGTTGACGGATTTATCCCTGCCTACCGACTTCCCCCGCCCAGCACAACCCAGTTTCATCGGTAGAACCCTGCATGCCAACCTGCCGGAGCCCACGCAGCGCTCCCTTCACGCCTATTGCGCGCGTCACGGCGCCACCCCGTTCATGCTGCTGCTGGCCAGTTTCAACGTGCTGCTCGCTCGCATAACGCGCAGCGCAGACATCGCCATCGGCACGCCAATTGCGAATCGCCAGCATGCCGCCACCGAACAACTCGTCGGCACGCTGGTCAACACCTTAGTGATGCGCAACACAGTGGAGCTGAGTGCCTCATTCGACCAATTCATGCAGCAGGTACGCAAGTCCGCACTGGACGCCTACGCGCATCAGGACGCGCCGCTCGACGAGCTCGTAGAGCGTCTAAATGCCGATCGCGCCGATCATCCGCAAGGCCTGGTGCGCGTGCTGTTCAATATGCTCAATGCCCCCATCGGCACGCTCGCCGACGTGCCCTTCACCTTCGAGGCATTCGACTTCGACCGCGTGGCTGCGCAGTTCGATCTGTCGATCGACGTCGATACCGAATTCACCCGCCGGATCAGTCTTGAGTACACCACCGACCTGTTCAGCGCCGAATCCGCGCAGCGCCTGCTCGACAGCTACGTGTTCCTCACCGAGCAGTTGCTGGCGCAACCGGGAGTGCCGCTCTCCGCCCACGCGTTGGTCACGCCGCAACAGCGCGCGCTCCTCGACCAATGGAACGCCACCCAGGCCGGTTTTCCCGCGCACTCCACCCTCCCCCAATATCTCCACCTCGACGCCGCGGACAACCGCGACCGCACCGCCGTCACCGACACCCAGGGCAACAGCCTGCGCTACGGCGACTTGCATGCCCGCGCACTGGGTATTGCGCACCTGCTGCGGCAGCAGGGTATCGGCCGCGGCGACCGCGTGGGCCTCTGCCTGGATCGCCAGTCCGACATGTTGGCAGCGCTCCTTGGCGTGCTCCACGCAGGTGCGGCCTATGTGCCGCTGGATCCTGGCTTCCCGGTCGAACGCCTACGTTATATGGTCGGCGACGCGCAGCTGCGCTGCATCCTCACACAGACCACCTTGCTGCCCCTGCTGGCCAGCGCCGACGTGCCGCAACTGGCGCTGGACAGCGCCGAGCTGGCAACGCTCCGCAGCGAAACCACCCCGCCGCCCGATCCCGCACGCGATGCACGCCCCGAAGATCCGGCCTACATGATCTACACCTCCGGTTCCACCGGACAGCCCAAGGGCGTGCTCGTTCCGCACCGCGCTGTGGTCAACTTTCTGCACAGCATGGCGCGCACGCCCGGCCTGCAACCAGACGACGTTCTGCTGGCTGTCACCACCCTGTCCTTCGACATCGCCGTGCTGGAGTTGCTGCTGCCGCTGGCCGTGGGTGCACGGGTGGTGCTCGCCGACCATGCGCAGGCCCGCGACCCCTACGCCCTGCGCGACCTGCTGCTCACCACCGGCGCCACCACGCTGCAAGCCACGCCGTCCACCTGGCGCATGCTCCTCGACGCCGGCTGGCCCGGCAACAAGGAATTGCGCGCCTTCATTGGCGGCGAAGCCCTGCCCGCCGACCTTGCCCCGCGTCTGTTGACCTCCTGCGCCGAAGTGTGGAATCTTTATGGCCCGACCGAAACCACCATCTGGTCCACCTGCTGGCGCGTGCAGCCGCAACAGCCCATCGTGGTGGGACGCCCGATCGCCAACACCCAGGTCTGGATCCTCGATCCGCAGGGCCAGCCCTGTCCCATCGGCACGCCGGGCGAGATGCACATCGGCGGCGCCGGTGTGGCGCTCGGGTATTTCCAGCGCCCGGAACTCACCGCCGAGCGCTTCATCCCCGACCCGTTCCGCCCCGATGCAGACGCGCGGCTCTACAAGACTGGCGACCTCGGACGTTGGCGGTACGATGGCCAACTGGAACATCTGGGCCGCCTCGACCATCAGGTCAAGGTACGCGGCTTCCGTATCGAGCTGGGCGAAATCGAAGCCGCCCTGCGCGCCCAGCCCGGAGTCGCCACCAGCGTGCTCACCACCCATGCTCCCACACCCGACAACGTGCGACTGGTGGCTTACATCGTGCCCACACCCGGCTCACCCACGCCCACCCCGGCAGATCTGCGCCAGGCGCTGCGCACGCGCCTGCCCGACTACATGGTGCCGCAACACATCGTGCTGCTCGATGCCTTGCCACTGCTACCCAACGGCAAACTCGACCGCGCTGCGCTACCCGCCCCTCAACGCGACGCGCCCGTCGCCGACACACCCAAAGCCGCCAGACTGCCCACCACCAAGGAAGAACAGCGCATCGCCGCCATCTGGCGCGAATTGCTGGGCGTGGATCAAGTGCTGCTCACCGACAACTTTTTCGATCTTGGTGGCCACTCCCTGCTGGCCATGCGCGCGGTCATCGCCATTGAGCAGCAACTGGGCTGGCGCGTCGCTCCGAGCCGGTTGACTTTTGAAAGTCTGGGGCAGCTCGCCCGATCCGGCGCCCCGCTGCGCGCCAGCGCCTGAAGTCCGCGGACCCATGCCCGCCACCGATGCCCTCGGCCAGACCTTTGCTGCAGCAGGGATGGAGGCGCGCATCGCCAGTCTGGTCCCCAGCCTGACCGAAACCCTGTTCGCCCTCGGCCTGCGGCAGCAGATCGTCGCCCGCACCGGGTTCTGCGTGCATCCGCGCGCGGAGGTGCGCGCCATACCCAAGGTTGGCGGCACCAAGGACGTTCACCTGGACGCCCTGCGCGCGCTTCACCCCACCCATGTGCTGGTCAACATTGACGAAAACACCCGCGGCACGGTGGAGGCACTGCGCACGTTTGTGCCCCAGGTCATCGTCACCCACCCGCAAAGCCCCGAAGACAACCTGGACCTGTTCGATCTGCTCGGCGCGGCCTTCGGCAACGTGCAGGGTGTGGCACAGCGCGCCGAAACCTTTCGCCGCAATCTACAGGCCGTGTTGAACGATCTGCACACCTGCCCCTTTGTCCCGCGCAAGGTGCTTTACCTGATCTGGCGCGCACCCTGGATGACCGTGGCGCGCGACACCTACATCAGTCGCAGCCTCGCGGTGGTCGGCTGGCACAGTCTGCCTGACGCACTCGGCGGCGATGGACTGCACCAGCCCGGCAGCGCCCGCTATCCGGCGTTCGACTGGTCCGCAGACTGGCTTGAGGCGATGGACTGCGTGCTGCTCTCCAGCGAACCCTACCGCTTTGGCGCAGCACACGCCGCCGAGGTACGCAGCCTGCTCGGCGCGCGTGGACTCAGCCCCGAAGTGCGCTCCATCCCTGGAGAGTGGGCCAGCTGGTATGGCGTACGCGCCATTGACGGCCTGCGACAACTCGCAGCCTGCGCCCGCAGCAAGGCGACGTAAAACCCGCCGCCCTACAAACGCGAACGCGCAAACACGCTGCGGTGACGCTGCGCTCGAAACTGCCAGGCCACCAAGGCAAACCCGACCAGCGGCACCAGCAAATCGCCCGGGTCAAATGTGCTGGGAAAACCCATCGACTTGCCCAGCAGACCGCCGACGATCCACACCGTCGGGCCAATGAGCGCGGCCAGACGCATGCCAAGCCCACCCCAGGCGCTGGCGATACCCGCCAGTGCAAATCCCAGCGCCGCCAGTCCCAACTGAAAGTGCAGCGGATTGGCCGCCCCCTGTACGAGCAGATAGCGCGCGCTCACCCACGAGAACCCCGCACCGATGGAGCAGAGCAAATACCAGCGCAGCACCGCTTGCGCCATGCGCAATTCGTGCGGCGCGCGGTCGCTGGTGAGCAGCGCCATCACCGCCAGTGCCAGGCCGATCAACACCAGAGTCAGCGCCCGATATTCAAGCGCCAAGTGCAAAACCTCCGTCATGCAACCTCCATTCCGTCCCGATTTCCACCAAACCCGTCAGTGTTCGGCATCAGATTCCGTGCGGTCTTCAATGCCGACGTCAAGCGCGACCAGAAAGCGCGAGACCATGTTGTATGCCGCGACGACCCCCACCAGCTCCACAACCTGCTGCGATGGCAACAGGGCGCGGATGGCGGCAAAATGCGCCTCGGTCACCCGCACCCGTCGCGTCATGTCGTAGGTGAAGGCCATCACCGCGCGCTCCTGCGTGGAAAACGCCAGCCGATTGTCCACCGCCGCTGGAATGTCATGCAGCAGCGCGAGCTGCTCCGCACTGCCGCCGGCCGCCAAAAACGGTTGCGCGTGATGCATGAACTCGTAATCTGCCCCGTTGAGCCGCGCCACGACGCAGATGGCGAGTTCGCGCAAGGCGGGATCGAGATCGAGTTCGCCACGCACCGCACCCAGCAGCCCATTCCATCCACGCGCAAACGCCGGGCTGTGCAGCAACATGCGGTCGAGGTTGAGCAGTTCGCCGCCCCGTCTTTGCCGAATGGCGGCAACCAGATCTTCGGGGTCGGCGTGGTGCTGCGGCAGATAGGCGATACGCGGCATGATTGACGGAGCGCAAGAAAATGGCAATGGAGTGCAATGTAGCTTCTAGCGCGCGCAAGAGCCAGGAGCCCCTTGAAAAGCATTCCGCCGCGCCGCATGTTGTTTGCAACTCCTTTCATGAGTCACCGCCATGCTCATCGTCTGCCCCCACTGCGCCACCCTCAACCGTGTTCCCGACGATCGCCTGCAAGACGCACCGGTCTGCGGACACTGCAGCCAGGAGATCCTGCCAGCCACCCCCGTCACCCTGACCGATGCCAGCTTCGAACGCTTCATCGCCAAGAGCGAACTCCCGGTGCTGGTGGACTTCTGGGCCGAATGGTGCGGGCCCTGCAAGGTCATGGCGCCGCAGTTCACCCAGGCCGCCGCGCTGCTCAAGGGACGCGCCGTGCTCGCCAAGGTCGACACCGACGCCAATCCGCAGGTATCGGTGCGCAACCGCATCCGCAGCATTCCCACCTTGGCGCTATACCGTGGTGGGCAGGAAGTCAAACGCCAGTCTGGCGTCATGCCCGCACAGGAACTGGTGCGCTGGGTCGGTGCATAAGGGCAGCAAAGCCGCCACATTCAACGTGGCTTTTTGACGGCGGGCCCGGCCCGTCTTGCCGCAGGTTTCGCTTGCCGCGTCGGTGACTTATTCGCCGCCTTGCCTGCGGTCTTGGCCACGGCCTTTTTGGCTGCTGCCTTGACCGGGGAAGCACCTTGCGCGCGCGGGCTCGACGCCGGCCCCGGCGCGGCAAAACCGGCCTGCAGTGCGCCGCCCTCCTGCATCGCCTTGTTCGCCAGCTCGGTGAACTGCTGGGTCATGGTGTTCCACCACTGCATCGGGTCGAACATCGGTGCGGCAGCGGCAGGAGCCTCCTCCGGCTGATCCGTTCGCTCCTCCGCCACGGGCGAGACGGCGGATTGCGCCTTTGATGAATCGGCCACCATGCCCTTGGCGAAAGCCTGCAAGTCCACATTCATGGTCTTGAGCGCATGCAGGGTCATGCGCTGCACCTCCAGCGCCTGAATCATGTTCTGGGTCATGCGCGCATTGGTCTCCAACCAACTCAGTACCGCCTTGAGATCGGTGATCTTCTGCTCGATCTCTTCCACGTCCATGGTGGGAGCCACCCAGTTGGCAAACTGCGACGGCATGCCCGCACCTTTGAGCAGGGTCTGGAAAAACTCCATACCGGGAATGAAGTCCTTGAACTCCGGGGTCTGTGCCATGGCGGTCTCCGTGCGAATCATGCGAGTGGATGGCGCAGCATACCCTCTGCAAATGCCCGCGAAAACCCGCACCGACCCTGCAAACAGCGCCATTCGCCCGGCAAAATAGCGCGCATGCTGCACTCTCAAGTTGTCACCGCCTTGCGGCCTCTGCCCCGCTGCTGCACCGCCTCTGGACAGCACGGATGACACCCGATCGGAGGCTGCGCGCGCGTCCAGGCTGGCGGCCCATCCTGATGCTCGGCCTGCTCGTTCTCGGATTGCATCTGGCCGCGCTGGACTGGCTCAGAACCGCATTTCACCCCGTGGCTGCGGGCCGCCTTCCCGAGCCGATCTACACCGTGCTTCTCAAACCTACGCCACCGCCGAAGCGACTGCCCGCCTCCAGACCGCCAAGCCCGGCGCCACATCCCGCGGCACAACCGCGCCCGGCGCCGCAACGCTTGGCGCAGACAAAGATCACGCCAACCCCCATCCAACCCAAGGTCGAGACTTTCGCTTCGTCCGCCCCGGCGTCCGAACCCAGCGCCCCACAGCAACCCGCATCGACGCCCTCACTTCCCGAGTTGGCGCGCAGCCTGGGCGATGAACCTCCGGGCGGCAATGTCAGCCGTGTCGGCGCACCCGCCCAGGCTGCGGCCACAGCGAGCGCGCCTCGTCCGGCCGGGTCTGCGCCATCGGCGGATGCACCGCCCTGGCCGCCTTCCACCAAGTTGTCCTACACCATCACCGGCCACTGGCGCGGCGACTTGCACGGAAGCGGCGCCCTGGTCTGGACGGTCGATGGGAATGACTATGACGCCACGCTCTCCGGTCGCGCGCTGATCAGCTTCGCCTACCGCAGCACCGGACACATTGACGGCGACTGGCTGGCCCCCACGCGCTACACCGAGCGCGTGTTTACCCGCGAGAAATCCATCGACTTCGACCGCGCCACACACACCCTGCACTTCAGCGCCATTTCCGACGTACTGCCGCTGCAGTCGCATGTGCAGGACAGCGCCAGCTTGTTTCTGCAACTCGCCCACCGCCTCACCACCGACCCGCACAGCTTCCATCCCGGCGCCACCCTCACCTTCGCCGTAGCCCGCCCCAGCGGCATGACAGACTGGACCTTCACCATCGCCGGCCTGGACACCGTCGCCACCCCGGCCGGGTCGCTGCAATGCTGGCATGTGGTGCGGCAAGCCACGCAGGCCAACGAGCTTGGCGCGCAAATCTGGCTGTCACCGCAACTGCAAAACCTGCCGGTGCAGATCCGCCTGCAGCAATCGGCCGACAGCTACCTGCTGTTCACCCTCGATCACGCCGAGCAGCAGACCCCGCCGAGTGCCGCCTTCGCTCCACCATGAAAAAACGCGGCGCTGGGCGCGTGCGGCTGGCTCAACGACGCTCAGTGCGGCGGCAATTGCGGAATCATCCAGCTCAGTACATGCTGCTGCAAGTACACCAGAATGCCAAGCAGCAAGGTCAGAAACACGCTGTGCTTGAAGGTCCGGGCGAACACCGCGCCCTCCTTGCCCTTGAGCGCCGTGGTCGACACCCCCGTGGCGATGTTCTGCAACGAGATCATCTTGCCCATCACCCCACCGGACGAGTTGGTCGCCGCCATCAGCACCGGATCGAAACCTAACTGTCTGGCGGCCACGACCTGCAAATTGCCGAACAGCGCATTGCCCGAGGTATCGCTACCAGAGAGGAACACCGCCACCCAGCCGAGGAAAGCCGACACCAGCGGAAACAGTGCGCCCACCCCGGCCACGCCCAGCCCAAGCGTGTAGCTCATCCCCGAATAGTTCAACAAAAATGCCAGGCCAACAATCATGCACACCGTCAGCACCGCAATACGCACCTGCACCCAGGCATCACGCATGGCGGCCAAAAACTCGGCGGCAGGCAGGCGCGCCAGCAAAGCGGTGATCGCGGCCGACAGCAGAATCGCCGTGCCCGTGCCCAAGGGCTGGAAGTCCCATACGGCGGCGTAGGGCTTGTTGTACAGGGTGACGAACACCTGCTTATCCAGTCCGGGCCAAGAAACTCTGGTCTCGCCCAGTGTGAACACTTTGGCATAGACCCAGAACATGACCACCACGGTGATGACCAGCCAGGGAAGCCAACCGCCGTAGCCGACGCGTCTTTCACCTGCCGCGCGCACGGCGCGGGAAATGGAGAACTTGGGGTCAGGCAAAGGCGACCACACCTTGAGAAAACCCACAGTGAGAATCAGCGACACCATGGAAGCCAGCACGTCGGTGAGCTGGTAGCTGATGAAGTTTGAAGATACGAACTGCGCCAAGGCAAAACTGCCACCGGAAACGAACAACGCGGGCCACAGCGCGCGAATCGAACGCAGGCCACCGTAGATCCCGATGACATAAAACGGCAACAGAAAAGCAAAAAATGGCAACTGTCGCCCCACCATCGCCGCCAGCGTCTCGGGCGGCATGTTCGTCACCGCGCCCAGCACCGTCAGCGGCACGCCCAACGCGCCGAAGGCCACCGGCGCGGTGTTGAAAATCAGCGTGAAGGTCAGCGCCTCCAGGGCCGGGAAACCCAGGCCGATGAGCAACGCACTGGTGATGGCCACCGGCGTTCCGAAGCCAGCAATGCCTTCGAGCAGGCAGCCAAACGAAAACGCCACCACCAGCAACACCAGCCGACGGTCATTGGGCAGGTGTTCCAGCATCCACAACCGAAACGATTCGAAGCGCCCCGACTTCACCGCGACGTTGTACAGCACCAACGCGCCATACACGATCCACATCACCGGCAGCAAAGCAAGCATCACGCCCAGCGCAATCGCGTTGAACGCGAGCCCGACCGGCAGCCGCCAGACGGTGACGGCAATGATCAGCCCGGCGATCAGCCCGGCGGCAGATGCCTGCCACGCCGGGCGGCGCAACACTCCCAGCATCAGCCACACGATTGCGACGGGAATGGCCGCTACCAGAAACGACGGAAGCAAAGCCCCTCCAACGGGGGTCAGGATTTGATGAAACATGCAACTCTCCCGCCCGGTTCGACGCGTCGCGCTCTTTGGGCATGTCGTGTATCAGTTGGATCGAGCCATCCACGTCTGCTGCCTGCAAGGTCTCGCTGCCGCGCCGCAGCAAGGCACGCAAGCGAATCGCGGCGCTTTTTGCATCTGCGTGCAGATCATTTGCCGCGGTCGACACTGCGTTGCTGACTTTGGAAGCAGTTCCTCGCGCAGACCCCGCACACCCGGATAGACAGGTTACGACATCAACGCCCTTCCGCAAATACACGCTGCAGGGTCCCGAAGATCGCACATTATCGTCGGGCTTGATTTTTGCTTCGTTGTCCTCATCTCCCGATCATCCAGCGGAGGAACACCATGCAAACCATGATCTATGACTCAGACGCCTTCTGCGTCCTGCAGCTCGACTGGTCGGGCGCCCAGACCACGCAGAGCGGCCTTGAGGCCGATCTCTCGCGGGGGGGATTTGAGATCGTCGACAAATTCGCCCGCAAGGAGATCTTTCTGGGCGGCAGGGCCGCCGAAGGTTTTCGTGACAGCGTGCACCAGCTCATCGCACAAGAACCCAGCAGTGAAGAAGTTGACGATTTTCTCGACCGCTACTCGGCGCTGTCGCGACAATCGCTGCAGGCGCACTGAATCCGGCAATGTCCGCCAGCGCTGATCAGGCCTCGGCAGCGGTGGGCATCGGCTTGGCGTGCGTTTCATGTGCCAGCAACACGCACAGCACCGACACCGCGATCCAGGCTAGCAAAACGCCGTTAGCAGCCTGAAACGCCACGCCGTCATAAAGGCGCACGCCACCTGCCTGCCGCCCCTTCCACAACTGATCCAGCACCCAGCCCAGCAAGGGCAATTGCACCAGGGCGCCCAACATCACCCCCGTGTTGTGTACGCCAGAAGCGGTCCCCGCCAGCCGCTGTGGCACCGATTCCTTGGCCCAGGCAAACCCCACCACCATGCTGCCCGACCCCACCGAGGCCAACAGCAAAGAGGCCAGCAATATCCCCCAAGGCGCCTGTGGCCAGGCCACCAGCGGCACGAAGCCGATCAACATCATCCCCCCACCGAACAGATACGGAAACTTGCGGCTCCGCAGCCAATCGGACACCCTCCCCCACAGCACGCCGCCCACGGAAAACGCCACCAACATGGCCGCCACAACCCAGGATGCCCGGCCCGGATGCATGTGACGCTGCTGCACCAGAAACGGCATGCCCCACAGGGTGGTGAATGTCAGAAACGCGCCACACACCCCACCAGGGGCAACGAACAGCAGCCCCGTGTTGCGATAGCGCCAGACCTCGCCAAGTCCGCGCCAGACCTCGCGCAATGTCTGCACCCTGCGTGCTGGCAGATAGCCTTCGAATCCCAGGTCTTCCGGCCGATTGCGGATGCGCAGCAGGGCGAGCAACGACAAACCCAGGCACAGCACGCCCACCGCGCCCAGCACCCAGCGCCAGCCGAAACTGTGCGACAGGATCAGCAAGGGCGCCTGTGCCAACACCGCGCCCAACGTACCCAGGGCGAGCGAGAGTCCCGACATGGTGCCAAACACGCGTGGCGCAAACCAGGCAGCCGAGAGTTCCAGCAAGGACACCCAGGCCACGCCGTGCCCCAGTCCGATCAACGCTCGCGCCACCGCGGCCGACTCGAAACTCCCCGCCAGCGCAAACAACAAAGCGCCGATCCCGGTGATCGCCTGCCCCACCACGATCAGAACCTTGGGCCCGAAGCGGTCATTGGCGATGCCCGTCGGGATCTGCGATGCGGCGTAAAAGTAGAAGTAGAACGACGCCAGATTCCCGAGTTGCGCTGCATTCAGATGAAAGTCGCGCATCAGATCGACATTGAGAACCCCGGGCGTGACCCGCAGGAAAAATCCCACCATATAGGCTGCTGCCGCGATACCCCAGAACATCAGGGCAAGACGTAGGGGCGGATGTCGGAGAACGGCGGGCATGGCGGATGGCGGCGATCAGGCGCAAAGCTGTTCAGCTTACCCGGGTTGAGGATCCGGCGCTCTAAAGCTCAAACGTGAAAATTCCGACAAAAAGGCGGTTGAAAATCCCTTTTCTTGTGTTGAATCAAAACCTTGGGATTTGACATTCATAGACTCGAAATTATGAATATCGCCGAACTGCCCCCCTCGACAGCGCCGGATCTCATCATGTCAACGTCACAGCACCGGCTCGCCCGGCTGGAGCGCATGGCCGGCGGAGACGTGGTCCGTATTCTCAAAGCCCTGGCGCACCGCGAACGGCTCGCCATCCTGTGCCTGCTAATGGACGGTGAGCGCTGCGTGCGTGAACTCGAACACGAAGTCGGCATGCGCCAAGCCGCGCTGTCGCAGCAGCTCGCCAAGCTTCGCGCCGAAAACATCGTCGAAGCAACCCGCCGCGGGCGTTTCGTGCACTATCACATCAAGAGCCAGCAAGTTCTCAACGTCGTTCGCGCCCTCTGCCCAGCGGAAGAGGAGTAACCCGACCTGTCGCAGTGAACAGTCTGTCGTCGCATCGACACCAGATCTAAACGGTCGGAACATTCATGCGCGGCTGCTGATTTTCCTTGCCAAGGTAGGTCGCCTGCACCTCGGGCGACTCCAGCAACTCCTTCGCGCCCCCCTCCAAGGCAATTTTCCCGGTTTCCATCACATACCCACGGTCTGCAAACTTGAGCGCCATGCGAGCGTTCTGCTCCACGAGCAAGATGGTCAATCCCTGCGTGCGAATTTTGCGCAAGGCTCGGAAAATGTCGCGCACGATGATCGGCGCCAGCCCCAGGCTGGGCTCGTCAAGCAACAGCAGTTTGGGCTTGGAGATCATCGCACGGCCAATCGCGAGCATCTGCTGCTCTCCACCCGACAAGGTCCCGGCCAGCTGTTTGCTGCGCTCGCGCAAGCGGGGAAACAGTATGAGCACGTCTTCCACACTGGCACCCGTCTCCGCAGGAGGGCGGGTGTAGCCACCCAGAATCAGGTTTTCCATCACCGTAAGGGTCGGAAACACCCGACGGCCCTCGGGCACTTGCGAAATCCCCAGGCGCACGATCCGGTCGGCAGATGTATGCGTGATGCTCTTTCCCGAGAACTGCACGTCCCCCGCGTGCGGCCTGAGCAATCCACTGATCGTGCGCATCAGGGTGGTTTTCCCGGCGCCATTGGCGCCGAGCAGGGTCACGATCTCTCCCTGCTCAACTCGCAGGGAAACGCCCTTGAGAGCCTGAATCTGCCCATATCGCACGTCAAGATTCTGGATGTCGAGCAGAGTCATGCCGCTCCCCCTGCCACGAAGCCAGCCACGGGTGCGGCATCATCCAGATCGTCGTCATCATCGGTCCCGAGATAGGCCTCGATCACTTGCGGATTGGCGCGGATTTCCTCGGGCGTTCCTTCCGCAATTTTTCGGCCAAAGTTGATGCACACGATGCGATCGGTGACATTCATGACAACGTTCATGTCATGCTCGACCAAAAGGACGGAAATACCCTCCTCGCGCATCGACAGGATCGTCCGGTTGAGAGCGGCGGACTCCTGGTCGTTCAGGCCGGCGGCCGGCTCATCCAGGATGAGCAATTTGGGCCGGGCAATCAGCGCCCGAGCTAGCTCCACCCGGCGCTGCACTCCATATGGGAGAGAGGCGACATCTTCCTGTGCCACGTCAGCCAGGTCCAGGCGGCCCAGCAAAGTCATGGCGCGTTCGCGCAAGTCGTGTTCCTCCCTGCGTTGAGAGGGAGTAGCCAACAATCCCTGCCACCATGACTGCCGCGTCTGCAGATGCAGGCCCGCGAGCACATTGGCCAACACACTTTGCCCATAGAACAAGCGAATGGTCTGGAAGGTGCGGAAAATCCCTGCCCGTGCAATCCGGTGCGGCGCCCATCCCGTGATGTCCTGCCCATCCAGAAAAATTCTCCCGGAAGTCGGCTTGTACACCCCGGTGATCAGATTGAAGGCGGTCGTCTTGCCCGCACCGTTCGGACCGATCAGGCCGATCACACTGCCCTTTTCGACGGCAAAACCCAGCTCGGCTACCGCCTGCAGGCCCCCGAAGCGAATGCCCACGTCCTTGAGCTGCAACAGCGCTTCGCTCATCGCTGCCCCCGTCGCGGCCAGATGCCCTGGGGGCGCAACACCATCACGACCACCATGGCAATACCGAATACAAAATAGCGATACTCAGCAAAGCTGCGGAAGACCTGCGGCACCACAAACATCAGCACCGTGCCAAGTAACACCCCTGGGATCGAACCTTGGCCTCCCACCAACACAATGGCGAATAGCGTGACCGACTCTGTAAAGATGAAAGCTCCCGGACTCACCGCAGCCATCAAGGTGGCAAACAGCGTGCCGGCAAAACCCGCCAACGCCGCGCCCAGCGCAAAGGCCAGCACCCGATACGCGCGGGCGTCAACACCCATGGTGGTTGCCGCCAACTGATCGTGCTTGAGGTAATAAAACACGCGTCCCAAGTGAGACCGATCCAGATTCCGGATCAACAGCAATACGGCAGCAAACGCCAGCCAATCCAGCCAGAACTGCGCATTCTGGCTCGAGAGTTGATAGCCGAACAGGCTGGGCACCCCAATCCCGAAAATACCATCCGAGCCGCCAGTCAGATGCAGGAGATTGTTCTTGAGCGCAAGAACAAAAATCGCGTTGAAGCCGATGGTGGCGACCAGCAAGTAGTCTCCCCGCAATTTCACGATCGGCGCCGCCAATATCGCGCCAACCAGCGCGGCCAGGAGGACAGCAATCGGCCAGGTCGCAAAAATCGGCCAGTTGAAGTGGGTATTGATGATCGAGGTGACATACGCGCCAACACCGAAATACACCGCATGCCCCATGTCGAACATGCCCGCCCGCCCCAATACGATGTCCTGACTGAGGGCCACGATGGCATAGACCGCGAACAATGCCGCGATGAACACCCAGGTCTGATCAAGCACCAGGGGAACGGCCAGACCGATGGCCCAGAGCGCAGCGCCAATCCAGCCATTCCGGAGCAATCCGCGAAGTGCGCTCATACCTTCTCCGCCACGCGTTCACCGAGGAGCCCGGTAGGCCGTACAAGCAGGATGGCAATCAGGAGCGCAAAGGTGATTGCTTCCTGCCACGAACTGGAAATGAACCCGGCCGCGAGCGCATTGAACAGCCCCAGAAGCACCCCGCCGAGCATCGCCCCCGGAATATTGCCAATACCACCGATGATCGCTGCAATAAACGCGCTCAGGCCGTAATTCCAGCCCATGGTGAAGTACACCTGCCGGTAATAAAGACCGATGAACAGGCCGCCAATGGCCCCGATGGCTGGGCCAATCACGAACACGCTGGCAATCACCCGGTTCACGTTAATCCCCATCAGTCGGGCTGCGTCCTGATCGCTGGCGGACGCCCGCATCGCGGTGCCGAAACGCGTGTGGTGCACGAACCAGTAAAGCAACGCCATCATCACGCCCGAGCCGAGCATGATGAGCACCTGAATCAGATTGATCTGCGCACCGGCAATCTCCCAGTGCATTGCGGGCAGCAGATTGTTGGGAAACACCCTGAGTTGCGGCCCCCAGATGATCATGATGCCGTTCTCGATGAACAGCGAAGCCCCCAAGGCGGAAACCACGGCCGACAAACGGTCCGCGTGGCGCAGCGGACGATAGGCAGTGAACTCCAGCACCAAGCCGGCTGCGGCCACCACAACTGCCGCGAGGATGAAGGCCCCGGCAAGCAGAAACAAATGGCTCTGGCCGGTACCCGCTCCCATTCCGAGCGCGACCAGACCAATGTAGGCACCGAAAATGCACAAATCACCGTGGGCAAAATTGATCAGCTTGAGCACGCCGTACACCATGGTGTAGCCCAGGGCAATCAAGGCATAGATACCGCCAACAGTCAATCCATTGACGAGCTGCTGCAGCAAAGTGCTCAACATGAGACCTCCTCCCGCGGCTATTGAGCCGCTATGGCCGGGCGCAGTTCGCGCAAGCGCCGAACCGTGCCAGGGCCTCCAGTCTTTGTCTTACTTTGCGACGGCAGAAGCGGGATAGGTGATCTTGTAGGCCCCGCTGGGCGTCACGTCAAAAGCCACATAAGGGCTGCCCGTGCGCTCACCGACCGCATTCCAGGAAAAAGTCCCGGTCAGCCCTTCAAAGTCGGTAAGCGTGTGCAAGGCCGGGATCAGCTTGCCTGGCTCGACGCTCTTGATCTTTTCCGCCGTGTAAAGAATGGCGCGCAGGCCATCGGCATTGGTGAGGGTAAAAATGCTGGGCGGTTCATGTCCGTACGCGGTCTTGAATTCGGCCAGAAACTGTTTGGCTGCAGGGTAGGGCAGATCCTGCGGCGCCGGCACATTGATGATTACCGCCCCCGCCGCCGCATTGCCCGCAATTTTTGCGAAGGCCACGTTCTGGTTTGCGTCGCCGCCTACGAACTTGGCTTTCATGCCCAGCTGCGCCATTTGCGCCTTGATCAGTCCGCCATCCGTGTAGTAACCAGAAAAATAAACGACCTGCGGATTGAGCGCATTCAACTTAGTCAGCACCGGGGTGTAATTTTGCGAACCTGCGCTGATGAACGCCTTGTCCAACACGTCAACACCTTCCTTCTTCGCATCCGCCACGACGGCGTCAGCAAGTCCGGTTGAGAAGCTCGAATGATCAGTGAGCACGGCGATGCGCGTGTATCCCATCGCCTTGAAATACCCGGCCGTAAACAAGGCCTCCGCGCTATTGGGCGGGGCGTTGCGGAAGAACGTCTTGTAACCCCGAGAGGTGAGTACGTCGCTGGTACCGTCGGAGGTCTGGATGATATTGGCGCGCGCGTAAATCGGCTGCGCAGCCAGCGCAGCTCCGCTGGTGTAGCTCCCGATCACTGCCATCACACCGTCGTTGGTCAACTGGCGCGCACAAATGGCGGCCGGCGCTGCCTCTCCTTGGTCATCGCACACCTTGACTTCAAGTTGATGTCCAAGCAACCCGCCCTTGGCGTTGGTCTGCTTGACCAGAAGCTTGACCGCATCGGCAATTCCTTGCCCTTCGTTGGCATATTGGCCCGTGATTGGCGCCTGCACACCAATGAGAAGGGGCTTGGCGGCAAAAGCCGGGGCGGCAGAAAAAACGAGCGTGCCCATCGTGACGCCCAGCAGGCGTTTGGTGAATTTCATGCGAGTCTCCTGTGACATGCCTTGTTGGCTGGTTATCACAAGGCCCGGAATAAACCGGAAAAGCACTGCTTACACCGCATCTCAAAACCGGAACCTTGTACAGAGCAAACCGCTCCGTGTGTGTATAACCATCCTATACGGCGATGTCCTATCAGACCAGCCAGAGATGTCACGAGGCGTAACGCGACGGAATTCGTTCAGCGTCGCGTGGTGCATAAATCACCAAGTGCCGTGCAAGCCCCAGTAGACAATAAACACCAGCACCAGGGTGGACACGGCCCAGCCCCAGGGCGGCATCATGCCCCACAGACGGTCAAGCACCCCCGTCCCGTCATCCACCGGAATCTGCCCGCGCATCACCTGATCAAAGCGAGAAAAGAAGGTTTCTGTGAGGCTTTGCGCGGCGCTGTCCACGGCGCCTTTACCCAGTTGTCCAATGGCTCCTCCCACTTCGGCAGTCGCCTGATAGTTCATCTGAGTACCGCCGTCTACCGTGGTTTGCAGCGCCACCAAGGCGCGTCCCAAACCAAACCCGGCACTACCGGCGTTGCCCTCAAAGCGCAACACATAGCTGTGCGGCGGATTGGGATCTTCCAGCGTCAGGGTGCTGCTGAAACGCGTCTTGAATCCGCCGACAGACAAGACCTGCACCACTTCAAAATGCCCTGATCCGGTGTCGGTAATCGATTCACACCCGGGAATGCAGGTCTTGAGCACCTCAGGGCTGTTGAGCGCCTCCCAGGTCTTTTGCGGACTTGTCGGCAATTGCCATTTCCCTTTGACATCCATTCCAGCCTCCGTGTTGTCTCACCCACCTTGCATCAATACGTAAACGGACGCAGACAAGCGTATATCAATATTTGCTTATATTCTGCCCTGCCCCGCATAAGCAAGCTGCAGTGCAACAATATCGGGAAACTCCTAATCGGGGCACTACGGATCGCCATTCCGTTTGGTTCTCCTTCTGCCGGCCACAAACCAGGGCCTACACTGTTCGGCTCTGATTCCTCACCGGACGGATTCCCATGCAGATCACCGTGCTCGACGACTATCAGGACGCTGTGCGCAAGCTCCACTGTGCGCAACACCTGACAGGACACGACCTCAAAATTTTCAACAACACCGTCAAAGGTGTGGGGCAGCTCAGCGTGCGCATGCGGGACGCACAGGCACTGGTGCTGATCCGCGAACGCTCGGTGCTGACGCGACAGTTGCTGGAAAAATGTCCCAAGCTGCAACTCGTGGTGCAAACGGGCCGCATCGGGCCGCACGTGGACGTGCAAGCCTGCACCGACTTGGGAATTGCCGTTGCCGAAGGCAAGACCGACCCCAACGTCACTGCCGAACTGACCTGGGCGCTGGTGCTGGCCGCCATGCGTCGCCTGCCGCAATACGTCGCCAGCCTGAAGCATGGTGCGTGGCAGCAAGCGGGACTGAAATCGCAATCCATGCCGCCCAACTTCGGCCTGGGACAACGCCTCGCTGGCAAGACCCTCGGCATCTGGGGCTACGGCCGCATCGGCCAGCGCGTAGCGCGGTACGGACAGGCCTTCGACATGGAGGTTCAGGTCTGGGGCAGCGAGACATCGCGCGCGCTGGCAGTCGAACATGGACTGCGTGCGGCAGCCTCGCGCGAGGATCTGTTCGCCACCAGCGACGTGCTCAGCCTGCACTTGCGGCTGAACGATGCCACGCGCCACCTCATCACCCTGGCCGACTTGTCACTGATGCAACCCACCGCCTTGCTGGTGAACACGGCTAGGCCCGATCTTCTTGCCCCAGACGCGCTGGTGGCCGCCCTCAACCGCGGGCGCCCGGGACTGGCGGCGGTGGATGTGTTCGAAGCCGAGCCCATTCTTCAGGGGCACCCGCTGCTGCGGCTGGAAAATGCCATCTGCACACCACACATCGGATATGTCGAACAACAGCATTATGAACAGCTGTTCGCCCAGGCTTTCCACACCATTGCGCAATTTGCGGCAGGCGACCTGAGCGGCATACTCAACGCCCAAGGCCTGTCACCACGACGCGGCTGAGCTACTTGCCGATACAGAAGCTGGAAAAAATCGCCCCAAGCAGATCGTCTGGGGTGTACTCCCCGGTGATGGCCATCAAGTCCTGATGCCCCAGCCGCAATTCCTCTGCCAATAAATCGAGCGGGGCGTGCGCATCCTGGGCGATCAGCTGCACCGCTGTATCGAGGTGGAGGCGGGTTTGCTCCAGCGCCTGCACATGTCGCTGGCGCGCAATGAACACCCCCTCGCTTCCTTGCTGCGCCCCGGCCAGTTGCAGCAGCTTGTGGCGCAACGCCTGCAGGCCGTCGCCTTGCGCGGCAGAAATCCAGACATTTTCGCCAGCCGCCAGTCCCCATTGCGCCCAGACCTGCGGGAGCTGTTTTTCAAGCTCGCGGACGTCCACCCGGTCGCTCTTGTTGAAGACGTGCAGCAGGGGAGCGCCCATGGGGAGATCGCGGGCGATATCAGCTTCGGCTTGCGCATAACCCGGGGCCAGCAGCCGGCTGAGATCGTGCAGGAATAGCACCACGTCGGCGTCGGCGATGGCATCCCAGCTGCGCTCGACGCCGATGCGCTCCACATCATCGGCACCGGCACGCAAACCCGCCGTATCGATGATGTGCAGCGGCACCCCGTCAATCTGGATGGTCTGGCTTACCTTGTCGCGCGTGGTTCCAGCAATCGGGGTGACGATCGCCAGCTCCGCCCCAGCCAGGGCATTGAGCAGGGAGCTCTTGCCCACATTCGGCTGGCCAGCCAGAACAACCTGCAATCCCTCGCGCAACAAAGCGCCTTGCCGCGTCTTGGCCTGCACCCGCTGCAGTGTCTGCTGCAAGGCCTGTAGGCGCTGCTCCGCATGCGCCTGGCGCAAAAAATCGATGTCCTCTTCGGGAAAATCGAGAGTGGCTTCCACCAGCAGGCGCAATTCGATGAGCTGTGACGCCAGCCCATGCACTGCCTTGGACAGCTCGCCTGCAAGCGCCCGTGTGGCACTGCGCGCCGCCGCTTCGGTACTGGCATCGATCAGATCTGCCACGCTCTCCGCTTGCGCCAGATCGAGCTTGCCGTTCAGAAAGGCGCGGCGGGTGAATTCACCAGGCTGCGCCACACGGAGCCTGATGCCTCGGCCCAGTTCCAGCAGACGTGCCAGCAACAGTTGCAACACAACGGGACCGCCGTGAATTTGCAGCTCCAGCACGTCTTCACCGGTATAGGACTGCGGCGCGGGGAAAAACAGCGCCAAGCCCTGATCGATGATCCCGCCCCTGCCATCGCCAAACGACAGATAGGTGGCATGGCGCGGAGCCAGATCCCGCCCCGCAATCTCGCGCGCCAAGGCCGCCAGGGATTTGCCGGAGACGCGCACGATACCCACCGCGCCCCGGCCCGGTGCCGTGGCAATCGCCACCACCGGATCGGCGTCCTGCGCCAGCGGGTTCATGACCGTGCGCCGCCGCTCGTCAAGTCAGCCTTACTTGGCTGGCGTGTCGGTCAACACACCCACACCCATCTTCTTGTTGATCACCCACTGCTGGGCAATGGAGGTCGAGTTGTTGGTCAACCAATACAGCACAAGGCCAGCGGGGAAGACGAAGAACATGATGGAAAACGCTGCAGGCATGATCCACATCAGCCGCGCCTGCATCGGATCGGGCGGCGTCGGGTTGAGCTTGACCTGAAGGAAGGAGGTCGCGGTCATGATGGCCGGCAGGATGTAGTACGGATCCTTGGCCGACAGGTCGTGGATCCAGAAAATCCACGGTGCGCCACGCAGCTCCACGCTCGAGAGCAACACCCAGTACAGCGCGATGAACACCGGGATCTGGATCACGATGGGCAGGCAGCCGCCCAACGGGTTGATCTTCTCCTTGCGGTAGAGCTCGACCATGGCCTGATTCATCTTGGTCTGGTCGCCCTTGTAGGACTCGCGCAAAGCGGTGATGCGCGGCCCGACAGCCTTCATCCGCGCCATCGACTTGTAGCTCGCCGCAGTGAGCGGGAAGAAGGCCAGCTTGATCAGCAGGGTCAAGCCGATGATGGACCAGCCCCAGTTCTGCACCACTTTGTGGATCATCTCCAGCAGCCAGAAAATCGGCTTGGCCAGAATGGTGACCCAGCCATAATCCTTGACCAGTTCCAGCCCGGGAGCGAGCGCGCCGAGGGTGCTTTCCAGTTCCGGGCCGACGAACAGCTTGGCATCGGTGTTGATACTCTTGCCCGGGGCAATCTGCGCCAGCGGCTGGATCACACCCACCGCATACAGGTTATCGCCCAGCTTGCGGGTGTACAGGTTGCGCGGACCTTCATACGGC
>JBAUTC010000199.1:0-4350 GCA_049582025.1 Thiomonas sp. | reverse complement strand
CGCAGCCATGGCAGCGGGTTGTGCCCCCACTCTCCCGCCACCGCGTTGCAGCCCAGCCAGTCCGCGCCCTCGATGGCAATGCCCGCGCCCACGCCCGTGCCAAGAATCACCCCGAACACCATGCGCGCGCCCTCCCCCGCGCCATCGACCGCCTCGCTGATCGCGAGGCAATTCGCATCGTTGTGCAGCCGCACCGGGCGGGCAAGTAGCCGCTCCAGATCACGCAGAAGCGGTCTGCCGTTGAGTACGGTGGAATTCGCATTGCGAATCAGCCCGGTGGTCGGCGAGAGCGAGCCGGGAATGGCGACGCCAACAGGCAACGTGGCACAGTCCGTTCGGCCCAGCCGCGCGGCGGCATACGCGATCAGGTCGGCCATGACCTGCAGTGTTGCGGCATAGTCTCCCTGAGGCGTCATGCGGCGTTCGCGCAGCAGGACCTTGCCCTGCGCATCAAGTGCAGCGACTTCAATCTTGGTGCCGCCGAGATCGACGCCGAGCAGGACCGTTTGATCAGTCATCTGCCGCAGATGCCCCGATCAGGGCCAGCAGCCCGGATTCGTCGAGTACCGCAACGCCGAGCTCCTGCGCCTTGGCAAGTTTGCTGCCTGCTTCGGCCCCGGCGACGACGTAGTCGGTCTTTTTCGACACCGATCCAGCCACCTTGCCGCCAACGGCTTCGATGCGCTCCTTGGCGTCTTCGCGGCTCATGCCCGGCAGGGTGCCGGTCAGCACGAAGGTCTTGCCGGCCAGTGGCTTGGGCGCGGCTGTGTCGGCAGCAGCGGATTCATTCCAGTGCACTCCGCAGGCGCGCAGCTGCTCGACCACTTCGCGGTTGTGCGCCTGGTCGAAGAAGGTGCGCAGGCTGAGCGCGACGATGGGGCCGACGTCGGGTACGGCCTGCAACTGCTCGAGGCTGGCGTCCATCAGCGCGTCGAGGCCGCCAAAGTGGCGGGCGAGCTCCTTGGCGGTGGCTTCGCCGACGTGGCGGATGCCCAGGGCGTAGATGAATCGCGGCAGGCTGGCCGTCTTGCTGTGTTCAAGGGCGTCCAGTAGATTGCTGGCGCTCTTGTCAGCCATGCGGTCGAGCGCGGCGAGCTTCATCACCCCCAGCTTGTACAGGTCGGGCAGGACGCGGACGATGCCGCCATCCACCAGTTGATCGACCAGCTTCTCGCCCAGCCCCTCGATGTCCATGGCACGGCGGCTGGCATAGTGCAGCAGCGCCTGCTTGCGCTGCGCGGCGCAAAACAGTCCGCCGGTGCAGCGCCAGTCGGCCTCGCCTTCTTCGCGCACGATGGCCGAGCCGCATACCGGGCATTGGCCGGCAAGTTGCTTGTAGAGGTCGAAGGGCTCTCCGGCATCCGCCGGGCGTTGGTCGAGCAGCGCGCTCACCACTTCTGGAATCACATCACCTGCACGGCGCACGATGACCGTGTCGCCCACGCGCACGTCCTTGCGGCGCACTTCGTCCTCGTTATGCAGGGTGGCGTTGGTCACGGTCACGCCGCCGACAAACACCGGCTCCAGTTTGGCCACGGGGGTGAGCTTGCCGGTGCGGCCCACTTGAATGTCGATGGCAAGCACGCGTGTGCTGCGCTCCTGCGCCGGGTATTTGTGTGCTACCGCCCACGCTGGCTCGCGGTTGCGAAAGCCGAGTTCGGCCTGCAGCTCCAGGCTGTCCACCTTGTAGACCACACCGTCGATGTCGAACGGCAGACTGTCTCGCACGGCGGCAATGCCGGCATGAAAGTCGATGAGTGTCTGTGCGCCGGGACCATGCACCCGCTGCGTTGCCACGGGCAGGCCGAAGGCATCGAGCGCGTCGAGCATGGCGTGGTGGGTGTCGGGCTGGTCGTTCCAGCCGACGATCTCGCCCCAGCCGTAGGCGTAAAACGCCAGCGGGCGTTGCGCGGCAATGGCGGGGTCGAGCTGGCGGATGCTGCCCGCGGCGCCATTGCGCGGATTGACCAGCGTGGGCAGGCCCCTGGCACGCTGGCGGTCGTTGTAACGCTCGAAGTCGGCGCGCTTCATCAGCGCCTCGCCGCGCACTTCGAGCACAGCCGGGGGATTGGGCGTGCGCAGTTGCAGCGGCACGCTGCGGATGGTGCGTACGTTCTGCGTGACGTCTTCGCCGGTTTCGCCGTCGCCGCGGGTCGCGGCCTGGGTGAGCCGGCCATGCTCATAGCGCAGATTGATGGCCAGGCCGTCAAATTTCAGCTCTGCGTTGTAGATCACGGGCGCGTCGTCGACACTCAGGCCGAGCTTGTTGCGAACGCGTTGGTCGAAGGAGGTCGCGCCTTGCGGCGTGGTGTCTGTCTCGGTCTGGATGGACAGCATCGGCACGGCGTGGCGTACCGGGGCGAACTGCGGCAACGGCGCTCCACCTACGCGCTGGGTGGGCGAATCGGCGGTGATGAGTTCAGGGTGCGCGGCTTCGAGTGCCTGCAGCTCACGGAACTGCGCGTCGTAGTCGGCATCTGGCACCCGCGGAGCGTCGAGCACGTAATAGGCGTAATCGAGCCGCGCGATTTCTGCGCGCAGCGTCGCTGCGCGCTCGGCGGGGGAGACAACAGGCATGGCCGACTTCAGGAAAACAGGCGCTGCGCTGCGGCGGAACCGGCAGACAGGCCGCGCTGATCGAGCACCTCATAAAGCATGTCGAGCTGCTTCTCGATATGGTCGAGTGCGACGTCAGGCAACGGCGCGTTGTTGTCGTCAACCACGGCGGCATCGAGCGCGGTGGCAAGGTCGCGTGCGGCCTGGCGCATCCGGCCAAAGGGCTTTTGTGCCGCCGGGGCGCGCGGCACTTCGAGCAACAGGGTCGCATGACTGACGGCGGCGGCGGTGTCGGCCAGATCCGCGCGAGCGTCGAACTGCAAGTGCACCAGTGGCGTTGGCGTCTGCTCGACATCCTGATACAGCAAGACCATGCGACCGGCCTCCGCGCCGGGAACGAAGCCGGCAGCCTGCGCGCGCTGGCGCAGGAAATCGATGCCCCAAGGCACGCTGCGGGCGCGCAAGGTGATCGAGAGTTGGGCATCGTTGTCGTTGGCAAAGGCGTCGAGCTCCTTGGCCTGGTCAAGCGCCTCGGCCATGTCGGGCAGGTCGGGCGGCACGCCCAGCGACTCGCCCAGTTCATGGCACTTGGCGATGAACTCGGAGAACTCGATGGCGTTGATCGGACCGGCGCGGTTGCTCAGTTGCACCGCGGCCTGCAGTTCGGCGTAGCTGTGCTGCGCCTGCAACGGCTCCCATTTTCCGGATTCGGCATCGCGTCCCTCGAACAGCATGCGCTTGGCACCGGCGCGCGCGGCCTTGGGCAGACGCGGCTGCAGCGCCTCGCCCGATCGCACCGGATCGAGCAGGTAGCTGGCAATGGCGTCGATCAGCGGGTCGATCTGCAGCGGCAGCAGACGCGGACGCGGGGCGATGTCCGGAGACAGCGGCATGGGCTCCAGGGGCTCGCCATTCACGCTCAGGCCATCCAGCCCGCCCGGTTCCACAAAGTTGCGCGCTGACTGGCCATCGTCATCGATTGCGGCGCGCTGGCGTTTGAACTTGCCGGACTGCCAGGTGTTGTAGGCAATCACGGCGGCGATGATGATGGCGCCGATGACGATCAATGCGATTTGCAACTGTCCCATCCAGGAATCCTCGGGGTGTGAGTGTGTGCGGCTCAGGCGGCTTGGGCAAAGCGTAGCGCGGCGTCCATTTCCACCGCAACGGTGCGCGAGACGCCCTGCTCCTGCATGGTCACGCCGATGAGCTGGTCGGCCATTTCCATGGCGATCTTGTTATGCGAGATGAACAGGAACTGCGTGCTGGCCGACATGTCCTTCACCAACCGGGCGTAGCGCTCGGTATTGGCGTCGTCCAGCGGCGCGTCCACCTCGTCGAGCAGGCAGAACGGCGCCGGGTTGAGCTGGAAAATGGCGAACACCAGGGCGATGGCCACCAGCGCCTTTTCCCCGCCGGAAAGCAGATGGATGGAGCTGTTCTTCTTGCCGGGCGGCTGCGCCATGACCTGCACCCCGGCGTCGAGAATTTCTTCGCCGGTGATGATGAGCCGGGCATTGCCGCCGCCAAACAGCAAGGGAAACATGCGCCCGAAATGGTCGTTGATCTGCGCAAAGGTGGCGGCCAGCATGTCGCGGGTCTCGGCGTCGATCTTGCGGATGGCGTCTTCGAGCGTGGTGATGGCGGTTTGCAGGTCGTCGTTCTGCGCATCTAGAAACTGCTTGCGCTCGCGCGCCTGACCCAGCTCGTCGAGCGCCGCGAGATTGACCGCGCCCAAGGCGGCGATGTCGCGCTGCAGCCGCTCGTGCTCGCGCGCCAGGGCCGGGGCTTGCG
>JBAUTC010000198.1:0-19025 GCA_049582025.1 Thiomonas sp. | reverse complement strand
CCATGCTGCAAAACTGGACGGCAATGCCACGCTGCCCCAGGGGGCGTGCAGCTGGTCACCGCGCAGCTGCACCGCCCATGGGCCATGCGCGCCAGTAAAGCGGGCGACGAATGCAGCGGCGGGCTGGCGCAGCAGATCGCGCGGGCTGCTGAGTTGCAGCAGGTGGCCCTGTTCCATGACCCCCACGCGGTCGGCCAGGGCGAGCGCTTCGCGGTGGTCGTGGGTGATGTAGAGCGCGCTGATGCCATGCTCGCGCACCACATTGCCGATCAGGTCGCGCAATTCTTCGCGCAGTCCGGCGTCGAGGTTGGACAGCGGTTCGTCGCACAGCAGCAGCCGGGGCCGTACCGCCAGCGCGCGGGCCAGTGCCACGCGCTGCTGCTGCCCGCCGGAGAGTGCGTGCGGATGTCGCCCGGCGAGATCGGCCAATCCGACGTCGGCCAGCATCGCGCGGGCATGTTCGCGCGATCTGTCGCGGCCCATGCGGTGCAGCGGCAGGGCGACGTTGTCGAGCGCACTCAGATGCGGCCACAGCGCATAGTCCTGGAACACCATGCCCAGTCCCCGCTGCTCCGGCGGCAGGAAGGGGCCACCTTCGGAGTCGATCACGGTCTGCCCCAGACGCATGCTGCCGCCATCCAGCCGCTCCAGCCCGGCAACCAGACGCAGCAGCGTGGTCTTGCCCGAACCGGAGGGGCCGAGCAGACAGAGGATTTCGCCTTCTTGCAATTGCAGGCTGATGTCATGCAGCGCGGTGGTCGCGCCAAAGCGTTTTCGCGCCGAATCGATGTGCAACAGGGTCATGGTTCAGTCGTTCCCCAGATGTCGCCAAGCTGGCGGGGTGAAGCGGTGATACACCCAGCGTGCCAGCAGGGCGAAGGCCAGCAGGATTGCCATGCCGAGCACCTGAAGGCGGGCTTGCTGATGGAGCTGGAAGCCGCCTGCGTACTGCAGCAGCGCCACGGCCAGCGGCGGATGCCCGGCCGGATAGAGCAACTCGGAGGCCGGAAGCTCGAATGCAATCGTCAGCACCGCGAGCAACCAGCCATAGAACAGCGCACCGGACAGCAGGGGCAGATGGATGTGGCGCAGGGTCTGCAGGCGTGACAGGCCATGCACCCGGGCAGCGTCTGCCAGCGAGCGGTGCAACTGCGCCACCGGCCCCAGCAGCACGCGGCTGGTGGCGGGCACGGCCAGCGCCACGTAGGCCATGCCAAGCAGCAGGCTGCCGCCATACAGCGGCACATACGGTTGGTTGTAGGCCTGCAGATAGGCGGCAGCCAGCACGATGAGCGGCAGCGCCATCATTGCCAGCAAGGCCACATCGAGCACACGGCCCGCGCGCCCGGGACGGGCGATCAGCCAGGCCACCGGCAGCGCAATGCCGATTGTGATGCTGGCCGCGACCAGGGCGAGTTGCAATGAGTAGCTGACGGCGGCAAGCAGCGGCGGCAGGGTCACGGCGATCTGAGTCCAGCCAGCTCTCGGCCAGGCCACGCCGAGTGCGGCGAACGTCGGCAACGCCAGCGCGAACAGACCCAGCGCGACCAGCAGCGCGCCATGCAGCAGCTGGTGGCTGGGCTGCAGCCGCACGCGTGCCGCTGGCCGGTGCTTGGCTCCGAGGGTTTGATGCTGGCTTGCGCGCTTGCCAACCCAGCCTTGCAGCACCAGAGCCGGAACAACCAGGGCCAGCAGCAGCCAGGAGGTCGCCGCCGCAAGCGGAAAGTTCAGCGGCATGCCGTTGACTGCCTGATAGATCGCATAGGTGCCCATGGTGAAACCGCTGCTTGCCCCCAGCGTGGCAACCACTGCGAAGTTGCGCAGAGATTCGGCATAGGCGATGGCAAAGCCGGCGGCCAGTGCGGGCAACAGCGCGACCAGGCCAAGCCGCAGTCGCCACAGGCGCGACAGTCCATGCACCCGCGCCGCCTCCTGCTGTGCCGCGCTCGTGTGACGCAGGCTGCCTTGCGTCACCAGAAACACGTAGGGCACGACCTTGAGCGCCAGGGTGATGACGATGCCCACCGGCCCGAGCAGCAATTGCGCCGCGCGCAGGGCTGCAGGCCATGCCGCCAGCGGGCCGATGGGCGCAGCCAGCAGCATCCACCCCGAAGCGAGAAAGAAGTCGGGGAAGATGAGCAGCAGCCACACCCCGGCCTCGATCCAGCCGCGTCCACGCAGATCGGTGCGCTCGCGCAGCCAGGCAAGCCACAGACCGAAGGGCAGCGCCAGCACGCCAACGGTGAGTGCCACCCACAGCGAGTTGAACAGGGCATGCAAACCATATCCCTGGAGAGCATGGCGCAGCGGGGCCAGCGTGGGCCGCAGCGCGCCCTGCAATACATGCGGCAGCACCGCACCGAGCAGAAAGCCCAGAAGCGGATAGGCCCAGAGCGCGACAAAAACGGCAGCGGCTGGCAGCAGGGCGGCGCGTCGTCCCAGGCGCTGCAGGCCCGCAGCCGCGCGCCGTGAGGCCGGTGAGGCATCGGAGCCGGGCAGCCAGTTCATGGCTTGCAGCAAGGCAATCATGGTGTGTCGCAGACCCGACTCAGCGCGCGATGTGCGCGGTGAACCAGTCGATCACCTGCGGCTCCTTTTCTCCCCACACGGCCGGGTCGAGTACGAGCGGGTGCACCGTGCCAAGTTGCTTGAGGCTGGGCAGCGCGGTTGTGCCATCGAGCAGGGGCTGGTAGTTGGAGTCTGCGTCCGGATCACCCTGTTGCATGGCGACCTGACCCGCGGGCGACAGCACCCACCGGACGAAGCGCTGCGCCTGTTGTTGCAGCGTGCCCGACAGATGCTGGCCGATGGCCAGGTCGGACGGCAGCACGGTGACGGGCGCAGGAGTGGCGATACGCAATCCGGGCATCTCGTGCAGGAAGCCGATGGCCGCCGAACTCTGCACCACGGCGGCGTCGATCTGGCCATATTGCAGTGCGCGCAGGGTCACGCTATTGGTCGGAAACACCTTCAGGCCGTTGGCCTTGAGGCGCGCGAAATACGCCTTGCCCTGGGTGTCGCCCAGGTGTTGCAACAGCCCGGCAACCAGCGGGTAGGTGGGGCCGGAAATGGCCGGGTTGTCCATGCCCACCTTGCCGCGTAGGCCGGGCCTGGCAAGGTCGTCCCAGGTTCTGGGCCAGTTGGCCTGTGCGATGGCCTTGGGGTTGTAGAGGATGACGCCGGCATCGGTCACCCCCACCGGTTGCCAGCAATGGCTGGGCGGCACGAGTTGCTGGCCGAGGGCGGTGTAGTGCACGGTGGGTGTCCAGCCGCATCGCAGCAGGCCTTGCGCGGCGAAGGCCTGCATGGCCTGGTTGCCGTCGAGCCAGAGGACGTCCCATTGTGGGTTGCGAGACTCTGCCTGCACCCGCGCCAGCAGCGGGCCGGTGCTCAGGTGGATGAGGTTGACCGGAATGCCGGTGGCCTTGGTGAAGGCTTGTGCCACATGCTGGTCATATCCCATCGCGCCGTAGACCGTGAGGGCAGCAGCGTGCGCCGCCGCGCCCAAGGCGGCCCAGCACAGTGCGGAGCTGGCCAGCAGGCGGGGGAGGACGCGGGGGCGAAGGCGGATCGGCATCGACATCAGGAATCACTCAGATGAAACCGCACCCAGATGGTGAAGGCCATGGTCTTGCCTTGCAGTTCGCTGGGAGTGGCGGGGTAGGGGGCGTTGTGTACCGCGTCGAGCGCTGCATGGTCGAGCAGGTCGGCCCCGCTTGATGTGACCACGTGCAGATGGCTGACTACGCCGTCGCGGAAGTCGAAGCCCACCAGCGTCTTGCCGGTGAGTTGCATCATGCGGGCGGCCTGCGGGTAATGCACCGTCGCCTGAATGGCACTGCGCAGTTCCGCCTCGAATGTGGCTTTGATGGAGGCGAGATCCGGGGCCTGTGGTGCGGGCGGCAGCAGCGGGGCTGGCGGCGTGGGGGCAGCCACGGGCAAGGCGGGCTTGGTGTCGGGCACTGGCGCAGGCGGCGTCTCCAGCTTCGGGATGGGTTGGGGCGCAGGCAGGGGCGGCGGGCGATGCACCGGCCTGGGTTTCACCTTGTGGATCACCGGTTTGGGCAGTGGCTTGACGATGGGTTTCGGAATGGGCTTTGGCTCTGGCGGCTTTGGCGTGGGCGGAGCCTCGGTCTTGGGCGCGGGTCTGGGTGCTTCGAGCACGATCTGCATCGGTGGCGGCGGTGGCGGTGGCGCGGAGCGGCTGCTCCACCATGCCACGGCGGCGATCAACGCCACTTCGAGCAGCAAGGCCGCCAGCGCGGCCAGGGGCCAGCGGCGGGAATTGTCATCCTCCCGCCAGGGGGATGAACCGTGATGCAGCACGGCGCTCATGAGCCGCTGCCTCCGTCCTGCTGAGCAGCCAGGCCGATCTTGGTGACTCCGGCCTTGCGGCAGGCGTCCATGACGGTCATCAACTGCTGCAGCGAGGTGTCCTTGTCACCGGCAAGCGTCACTTGCAGTTGATCAGGCTGCGGCTTGCTTTTGAGCAGGGTGGTGAGCTGGTCTGCTGTGAGGGACTTCTGATCGAAATGGATGACGCCCGCCTTGTCCACCGCCAGGGTGATCTGCGGCTTGGGCATGCTCTGTGCGGTGGAACTGGTGGGCAGGCGTGAGGCGATCCCGGCGTCCGGAATCATGTGCAGCGTGACCATGATGAAAAACACCAGCAGGAAGAGCATGATGTCGATCATCGGAATGATTTCGATGCGGGCCTTCTTGGCTTCAAAATATTTCATGGGCGGTCAGACAGAAATGCCACGGCATGGACGCCGCAGCCCAAACGTGCGAATTCCAGTGCGCGCGACCTGGAGTGGTTTCGGAAAACGGTCAGGCCGTCTTCTGTTGCAACACCGGGGCAGGATGCGGCGCCGGGCGCACGGTCTGCCCGCCGTGGGCGACCACCACGGGGCGCACTCCGCCTTCGCGATAGTGGGGATACATGCGGTTGCTCAGCATGAGCTTGATGCGTTCGAGCTGGTGCATCACCAGACGCACGCGCTGGTTCAGTGCGTTGAACGCCACCAGGCCGAGTACGGCGATGAACAGGCCCGTGGCCGTGGCGAGCAGGGCCTCGCCGACGCCGCCGGTGACCGCCTGGGTGGCGGCGCCCGGATTGGACAGCGCGGAGAATGTGTTGAACATACCGATGATGGTGCCGAGCAGGCCCAGCAGCGGGGCCAGGGTGACGATGGTGTCGAGCATCCAAAGCCCACGGTCGATGCGCGGGGCCTGATCCATCACGGCTTCTTCCAGGCGGTCGGCGAAGTGGTCAAGCGGATCGGCGATGTCATGCTGCAGCGCCACCGCGACGACCTGCGCCGCGGGCGAATCGGCATCTTCGTCCAGCTTGTTCTTGAGCTGCTTCACGTCGACATGCCCGTGAGTCTTGAGCTCGCGAATCCAGCTCTTGGTCGAAGCCAGCATGCGCGAAATCGCCCAGAAGCGCTCGACGCTGACGGCGAGCGCGACGAACAGCAGGATCGCCATGATGTAAAGAATCCCGCCCGAGGTCTGGGCAAGGTGTGCAAGGGTGTCGAAAGACATGATCAATCTCCAGGTTGAAACGGAAAATGCTCAAGTGCCCTGGTGTTCGTGACTTGGTCACGAACACCAGGGCCATAGCTTTTTCACTGGAATGGGACGGAGAAGTTCACCATCAGGCTGCGACCCGCCACGGTCCAGAACAGTGGCACGTTGTTGGCTGTGTAGCCGGCAAGGGCGGAGACATCGGTGTTATTGAGCAGGTTGAATACCTGCACGCCGATCTTGGTGCCGTGGGGCAATGTGCCCGATCCCTGCACGGTGTAGTTCAGCGCCAGATTGGTCACGCTATAGCTCTTGAGCGGATAAAGCTCGGTACTGCCCGGAGACGTCCCCGTGACATCACCTGAGCGTGACCCGATGAACTTGGTCACGGCCGATGCGTACCAGGCGCCCCGGTTGTAGACCAGGCCAAGAGCGGCGGTGGTCTTGGGCACGCCCGCGACCTGCAAGCCGGAGGAGTCGACCTTGGCGCTGTTGTAAGAGGCATTGCCGTAAACGCTCACGCCGCTGCCGATGTAGTAGGTGGCCTCGCCTTCAACGCCCTTGTACTTCGTTCCGCCCTGGTTGTAGAAGACCGTGTTGCCAGCGATCGTCTTCTTTTGCACCTGGTTGCTGAAATCGATTGCGTACAGGTCGCCTGAAACGGTCAGGCGCTGTGTCTTCCACGTCGTCCCGACCTGATAGTTGGTGGTCTCTTCCGGTGCCAGGCTTTGATCGCTGATGCCGGGGTTGGCGACGTAGAACACGTTCAGGTTCGGCGCAAGGAAGCCCTTCGCTGCCTGGAAGTAGGCGCTCCAGTTTGGGGCGATGGCGTAATGCACGTCCACCGCTGGCAGCGCCTTGCCCCAACTCTTTTCGTAGCTCAACGGATTGTTCGTCTTTTGGTTCACCGGCGCATCGATGGTGCGGCGGAAGTAGGCGTACTTCAGCCCCGGCGTGACCGTGAGGCTGGGTGTGAGCTTCCATGCGTATTCGACATAGGGCTGTGCCTGCACCAAGGTATCGTGCATCAGACGATCGGTCGCGGCCAGCGTGGTGGCGGCGTTGTAGCCACCGCCGTTGGTCCAGTCGATCTCGTACTGGTAGCGGTCATTGCTTTGGCGATCTGCCCACAGGCCGTATTTCAGTGTGCCCGACCCCAACTGCTGCGACATGCGCAGGACGTCGCCCCAGGAGCGATAGTTCATCTCCATTTTCTGGCCGGGGACGTTGTTCGGCCCGTTGACCGTGCCATTTGTGGTGGCTGCACCGGCAGGGAAGGTGCCGTCGCCCGCCGAACCGGCCGGGCCGTTCAGCGTCCCGTAGTCGTAATTGCCGCCATTCGGGTCGAGGCCGTTATAGCCGTTGTGGTAGTAGCCGTAGGTGTAGACCTTGTTGTCCACCTGCACGTTGCCCAGACTCGTCTTGAGGCCCACGTACTCGAAATCGGTGGAGATGCTGTCGTAGTTGTAGCCGCTGAATGCCTGGCTCTGCGGGTTGCCGCTCATCCCGTAGTCGGGACCGTAAATCTGAATCTGCCCCGGCAGGGCGCCGGTGCCGTTATTGGCATCGACATAGGGGAAGGATGTGGCGCCTAGTGAGAAGTGCTGGGTGAGTTCGTTCTTCATCGCCACGAAGGTCAGCAGCGAGTTGTCGCCCACGGGCTTCTCGGCCTTGAAGAACAGATTCTTGCGACGCAGTCCGGTGCCCGTGAGGTAGCCGTCGCTCTTGAGTTGGCGGTAATCGAAGAAGGCCCGCAGATCGCCGTAGTTCTTCATCAAACCGGTGTCGAACTCTGCGCCAAGCAGTTTGGTGTTGAAACTGCCGAACGTGCCATACAGGGTCGTTGTCGGTTTGTCCAGGGGCTGCTTGGATTCCACCTTGACGGTGCCGCCGAAAGTCGCTGGGCCAATGTTGCTGGCGTCGCCGGGGCCGCGGTCGACCACAATCTGACCGATGTCCTGCGGCATGAAGTAGGAGGTCGAATGGTGGGTGAAGTCATTCGAGTCACCCCAGGGGATGCCGTCGAAGGTCACGTTGTACTGACCGTCCTGGAAGCCGCGGATCGTCGGGCCGCCCTGCGACTCCATGAAGCCCGGGCCATTGGGATCCACACTGACCACGCTGGGCGCGATGTTGATGATGTCGGTGTAGTTCGCAGCGGAGCCGGCGGTATTCGCGATGACGTGCTGGTTGATGATGGACTGGGGCTGGGTTGCCACTAGCGAGCCTTGGGTGATGGCCTGATGCGGTGCGCTTTCCTGCCTGGCCTTTTGCCGTTGGGCGGCGTTCATCTGGGACGAACCTTGCGCGCCCGCCTGCACCGTGCCCAGATTCTCGGAGGCAGTCTGGGCGTGTGCTGCGGCGAAGGGCATGGCGAGCAGTGCTGCCAGGATGGACTGGGTGAGTCGCGTTTGCTTGAACGATGTACGACGGCGAGACATGACGGCTTGCTCCCTTTGTGGATGCGTGAAGTGGGGGTGGCGAAAGCTGTCATTCCAGTCCTGCGATATGTCTCCGGGGTTGCAGAAACCTGACCGAATCCTGTCCGGATCGTTCAAAGATGTACACAAATGTTGACAGTGCGAATGCTTCTCTACACCGCCCCGTCCGCTCCTGCCCCGAGCTTTGAATCCTTTGCAATGCTGCTGGACTGTGGCGGCGCACTGGCCACCCAGCGATAGCCGGCGCCGTGGACGGTTTGCACCCGGTGGTGCAAGTCATGACCCCGTAGAAGCCGGCGCAGGCGAGCTACGGCGGTGTGCACGGTATCGGCATGGGCGCGTGCAGGAACGTCCATTGCCAGCCGAAGCTCCTGCGTGCTCAATACATCTCCGGGCCGCGCGCCCAGGGTCCATAGCAGGTGAAACTGCTGCGTCGGCAGGCTCAGTTGGTGATCGTGGACGCGGAGTTTGCGGCTCTGCGCGTCCAGTTCCAGATGGGATTCCAACTGGATACAGCCTTCGGGCTGCGGCGCGATGCGCTCGCGCAGACGCGCGAGTTGGAGGCGGATGAGCGGGGGAGGACTGTCGAGCGGCAGCAGGGCGTCGGCGCCGGCCTGCAGCGCGGCCATTGCCCCGGGAGACGCGCAGTCCGGCAGGAAGGCGACAACTCCCGGCAGGCGGCCGCCGAGGCGCTGCCGCAAGCGCATCAGCCAGTTGGTCAGCGCATGGACGTCTTCTCCACTGGCGGCCAGCACAGCCCAGGCATCGCCGACTTGCAGACGTCGTAGCGCTTCGTCCGGCTCGACCGGCTGACTGTTGCTGTCCTGGCAGGGTGCGGTTGCCGAGGCAAACCGCAGCGACAGGACGGAGTGTTTGACGGGTGCGTTCACGATGTGCTGACTGACGGCGACGACGCAGTCTGCGTCGCGGTGATGACAAATTCGTGACATCCGGGGCAGTTACGATCCACCGCGCATGAAAACGACAACCCAAGCCAATCTCTACGCCCTCGGCGCCGTTGCCCTGTGGGCTTCCCTGGCCACCCTCGGGGTGGCCTTGTCACACGTGCCGGCGTTTGCGCTCACCGGGCTTGCCCTGATCATCGGCAGCGTGCCCACCTGGGCCCACTGGCGACAGTGGCGGGTGTCGCGCGGCGCGCTGGCGCTGGGGGTGTACGGCCTCTTCGGCTTTCATTTCCTCTTGTTCATTGCCTTGCGCTACGCGCCGCCGGTGCAGGCCAATCTGGTGAACTATCTGTGGCCGCTTTTCATCGTGGTTCTGGCACCGCTGCTGCTGCCGGGGCTGCGTCTGCGGCCCGTGCATGTGATCGCGGCCGGGTTGGGTTTTCTCGGTGCAGGGATGGCGATTCTTGGCGGGCGCACACTGGACGCTGCGTGGGCCTGGGGTTACCTGCCCGCGCTGGCGTCGGCGCTGGTGTGGGCCACGTTCTCCCTCGGCAGCCGCCGCATGGTGCAAGCGGGCAATGGATTTCCCACAGCGGCGCTGGGCCTGTTCGGTCTGGTGTCTGGCCTGCTGGCCCTGGGTTGCCACGTGCTGCTCGAGCCCGCCATGCAACTCAGCGTGCGCGACGGCCTGCTGATTGCGGTGATGGGGCTTGGGCCCCTGGGCGGCGCCTTCCTGCTGTGGGACAGAGCGCTCAAACTGGGCGATCCACGCACCATCGGCGTGCTGAGCTACCTCACGCCGCTGGCGTCGACTCTGCTGCTGATCGTGGTGACAGGCAGGGCGTTCACGCTGTGGATCGGGCTGGCGGCTCTGCTCATCGTCGGCGCGGCCGTGCTGGCGATGCGGGCGAGGAACTGAGCGTGGTCCGGTCGGGTTCAAAAGAATTCCTGATCGAGCTGCAGCGCGCAAATCATCCCCGGAGTTTTGCGGGCGCACACGTTCCAGTGGAAGCGGTGGGACCCAAAGCCGCCATACTTCCGCAGCCCGGACAGGGGGTGACGCAGGTCGATGGAGTCTCTATCGACCTGTCTGAGGCGCCTCGGAAACCGGCCGACGCGGCGTCGAGAGGGCGCTGCGCTCCTTTGCAATCAGTTCGCGCAGGAAATCGGCGTCTTTTGAGTCAGGCGACACATGTCTTTGCGCGGCCTCGAGCAAGGGCAGGGCTGCAGCGTGGTCGCCGCGCGCAGTCGCGGCGAAGGCCGCAACCATCAACGCAAGCAAATTGTCCGGATCCAGGGTGAGCGCCTGCTGCGCAAGGCGCTCCGGTTCGCCGACGGGATTGCCATTGTTCTGCATCGCCAGCGCATCGGCATATTCGGCCAGCCAGGTCGGGTTGCTGCTCAGTGGAGAGCCGATGCGCCGATAGGCGGCGACCGCGTCGTCAAAGCGGCCCATCGCCTTGTAGGACCGACCAAGCATGGCCCAGCCAGATGGGTTGTCCGGAGTCGCAGCCAGTTTTTCCTTGAGGCCATCGACCATGCGCTGGATGTCGCCTGCACCGGTCGTGCGTTGCGGGGTTTCAGCGCTGGCCAGTGCAGAGCGCGTCGCCGCCGGATCAAGCGCTGACGGATGACCGAGCAACATGTACAAGGCCACGGCACTCAGTGGCAGGAGAACCGTCAGCACAATGAGCGTGGCCCGAGGGCGACTGGCGGTCATTGCCATTCCCCCTGCGTTGTCGACGTCGGCAAGCAGTCGGCGCGCCAGCTCCTTGCGGGATTGTTCATGCTCATCCGGTGCCAGGCGGCCCGCGGCCCGTTCGCGATCGATGGCGTCGAATTCCTCTTGCAACAATTGGGCGTTGAGCCGGCTGCGGTCGACACCGCCAGCGGGTGTGGCGCGACGCAACAACTGACGCGCAAACAGGCCGAGCACAAGCAGGGTGAGCAAACCGGCGAGGACGATGAACCCGCTCATTTCGCCTCACCTTCGCGCGCGGCGGCGAGCAACTGCTGCACGCGAGCCAGTTCGGCTGCATCGACCTGTGCATCGCCCTGCTGCGACCGGCGGCGGATGTAGAGCAGCAGCCCAGTCGAACCGAACACCAGCAGCATGAATGGCCCGATCCACAGCGGGAGGGTGTCTGGGCGCAGCGGCGGACGGTAGCGGATGAAATCGCCGTAGCGCTGAACCAGATAGTCGACGATCTCGGAATCGCTCTTGCCTTGGACGATCAGCTCGCGCACTTCCCGGCGGAGGTCGCGCGCCAGATCGGCCTGCGACGCGGCCAGCGACTCGTTCTGGCAGACGAGGCAGCGCAGGTCGGCAGTCAGCTTGAGCATGCGTTGCTCCACGGCGGGGTTGGCGGCGAGTGGCACTGCCTCGGTCGCGCAAACCGCACCGGTGCCGAACCAGATGAAGAGCAGGAGAACGAGCAGCTTCATCGGGAGAGTCTCCGCAGTAGCGGCTCGATTTCGTCGGCGATGACCTGTGCCGTCGGCGGACCGGTGTGTTTGTGTGCGATCCGGCCATTCGCGTCGATGACAAAGGTCTCCGGCACACCGTAGACGCCGTAGTCGATGCCGACGCGGCCGTCGGCGTCGAGCGCGACCACGTCATACGGATTGCCGTACCGCCCCAGCCAGGCACGCGCGTTGCGCGGATCATCCTTGTAGTCCAGACCAATCAGCGGGACGTGAGCGCCACGCGCGTAGCTGAGCAGGTCGGCGTGCTCATCACGGCAGGCACCGCACCAGGATGCCCATACATTGAGCAACCAGACCTTGCCCTGAAGCTCGGCCGGCGCAAACCGCCGTTCGCCGGCGTCGAGACGCGGCAGCGCAAACGCGGGTGCCGGCTTGCCGATGAGGGGGGACGGAATGAGGCGCGGATCGCGCTTGAGGCCGACGGCGAGCAACACCAGCAGCATGACGAACAGCAGGAGTGGAATCACGAGCACGCGCCTCATTGGGCAGGCTCCGGAACTTGCGGCGCTGCAGGCGTGCGGCGCCGCTTGCGGTAGCGACGGTCACTGGCCGAGAGCGCCCCACCCAGCGCCATGAGCAAGGCTCCACCCCAGATCCAGTTCACCAGTGGCTTGTAGTACACGCGAACGGCCCACGCCCCGCCTTGCAGCGGCTCACCCAGAGAAACGTAGACGTCCCGCCAGAGACCGCTGTCGATCGCCGCCTCGGTCATCGGCATCTCGGAGCTGAAGTACTTTCGCTTCTCCGGGTGCAGCAGGCGGAGCAGGTGGCCGTCATGGCTGAGTTCGAACGCGCCTTGCTGCGCGCGATAGTTCGGTCCTGAACGAACCTGCATGTCCCGCATCCGAATCGTGTAGCCAGCGATATGGGTCGTGTCGCCGGGTGCCATGCGCACGTCGTGTTCGACCTGGTAGTTCGTCACGATCGTGATGCCTGCAATGGACACGGCAAGTCCGATGTGCGCGAGCTGCATGCCCCAATATGCAGCCGGAGGATTTCCGCTGCGCAGGCGCATGCGGATCTGCTGCTCCGTTGCTGCTGCGATCCACAGTGCGCAAAAGATGCCAACGGTGGCGCCCATGGTCCATCGGCCCATGATCAGCGGCAGGCAAGCGGCACCGCCGGTCGCGGCCAGGAGAGGCCAGCGCGTGGTCCGCAGCAGCGCGGCAGGGGGCGAATGCTTCCAGTTCGCCACCGGGCCGAAAGCCGCGAGCAGGAACAACGGAACCGCGATCGGAAGGAAGACCGCGTTGAAGTACGGTGGACCGACAGAAAGCTTGCCGAGGTTCATGGCGTCCATCACCAGTGGATACAAGGTGCCGAGCAGGACGGTTGCCGCGGCAACCGCCAGCAGGACGTTGTTGCTCAGCAGCAGCGTTTCGCGCGAGACCACTGCAAACTTCCCGCCTGCGTCCATCCGCGGCGCGCGAAGCACGAAGATCAATAGCGAGGTTCCGACGACGAACCCGAGAAGAATCAGGATCAACACCCCGCGGCGCGGATCGTTGGCGAAAGCGTGCACCGAAGTCAGAACGCCGGAACGGACCAGAAAGGTGCCGAGCAGAGACAGTGAGAACGCGCCGATTGCGAGCAGCACCGTCCAATTGCGAAAGGCGCCGCGCTTTTCCGTGACCGCCAACGAGTGGATCAATGCGGTGCCCACAAGCCACGGCATCAGCGACGCGTTCTCGACCGGATCCCAGAACCACCAGCCGCCCCAGCCGAGGACGTAGTAGGCCCAGCGCGATCCGAGCGCGATACCGATGGTCAGGCAGATCCACGCCGCGATGGTCCAGGGTCTGGACCATCGCGCCCACGTCGCGTCGAGACGTCCGGCAAGCAGCGCCGCGATGGCGAAGGCGAAGGCGACGGAAAAGCCGACATAGCCCATGTACAGCATGGGCGGATGTGCGACGAGCCCCGGATCCTGCAGCAGCGGGTTGAGATCGCGGCCCTCGGTGACACCTGGAGGAAGCCGATCGAACGGGTTGGAACTGAGCGCGACGAACAGCAGAAAACCCATGGCGACGGCGCCCAGCACGCCGATCACCCGCGCCACCATCTCTTCCGGAAGGCTGCGTGAGAACTGAGCGACGGCGACAGTCCACCCGGCGAGCATGAGCAGCCACAGCATGAAGGAGCCCTCGTGCCCGCCCCAGGTCGCGGCGAACTTGAACACCGACGGCAGCCTGGTATTGGAGTTCTCTGCGACGTAGCGCACCGTGAAGTCGTCGTGCAGGAAAGACCAGACAAGGCAGAAGAAGCTGACGGCGATCAGCAGGAACAACGCCTGTGCGGCCGGGCGCGCCAGCAGCATCCAGTCGCGCCGTCCGCGCCAGGCGCCAAGTAATGGCAGCAGCGTCTGCACCAGTGCAACCGGAAGTGCGAGCAGCAATGCGTATTGACCAAGCTCAGGGATCATTGGCGCATCGTCCTTGCTGCCGCGCGCGCCTGGTCGATGGCGCTCTTGGCTTCGGGCGGCATGTAATTGGCGTCATGCTTGGCCAGAACCTCGGTCGCGTGAAAACTGCCATCCTGTCCGAGATGGCCTTGGGCGACCACGCCGCGGCCTTCCTTGAATAGGTCGGGAAGGATGCCGGTGTAGCTCACCGGAATTTGATGGGCGGTATCGGTGACAACAAAATGCACCGTCAACCCGTCGCGCTGCAGGCTGCCCCGCTCCACCAGGCCACCGACGCGAAACAGGGCGTCGTGCGGAGCGTCGCCCGCGACGACCTGACTGGGGGTGATGAACAGTGCGATGTTGCTATTGAGCGCGCGCAGGACCATCGCGGTGGCAAGGCCGAAGGCGGCGAGTCCGGCGCAGACCAGGGCCAGGCGGCGGTGGCGCGCCCTCATTGGAATGCCTCCACTGTTTCGGACTTGGCGACGAGATGCAGCTGCAGCTTTCGCAGCGCGGCACGGCGACGGATACGCAGCGACAGGATCTCGAAACCGATGCCGAGCATGCAGACGGCGACGCTTCCCCACACATATCGGGCATACCCGCCCATGGCGAGGAACCCAGCCAGCGAATCCCAGTTCATTTTCCCGCCTCCTCGAGTTCGGCAACCCATGCGGCATCCACTTCGCGCTCGAGAATGATCGTGCGCACCCGTGCCATGGCGACTGCGATGCTGTAGGCCCACGCGGCCAGCGCCATCAGCAGCATGCCCCACAGCATGGTCTCGGCCATGGAGGGCGCCTGCGTGAACGACACTGAAGCGCCCTGGTGCAGGGTGCTCCACCACTGCACCGAGAAATAGATCACCGGGATATTCACCACGCCGACGAGGGCCAGCACGGCGCAGGCGCGGTCTGCCCGCTGCGAGTCATCGATTGCGGCGTGCAGCGCCAGATAGCCCAGGTATAGAAACAGCAGAATCAACTCGGACGTCAGCCGGGCGTCCCACACCCACCAGGTGCCCCACATTGGCTTGCCCCATAGCGAACCCGTCAGCAGCGACAACGCGGCGAAAAGCGCGCCGGTCGGTGCCAACGCAACGGCCATCATTCCGGACAGCCGCGTGTTGAGGCTTAGACGCAGCGCGGACCAGAAGGCCATGGCCAGGTAAATCAGCATCGACATCCAGGAGGCGGGCACATGCAGGAAGATGATGCGATAGCCGTCACCCTGCTGCGCGTCGGTGGGCGCCACGAAGAACCCGAGCCACAAACCCGCAACCGCAAGCACGACAGCCAGCGCCGCCAGGGGAGGGATGAGTTGTCCTGCCAGCGCGTAGAACTGCGCGGGGCTGGCGTAGCGGAACCAGCGGATCGAGTGAGATTTCATTCGAGTGCGATGCGGATCGCTGCGGTAGTGGCCAGTGGTGCAAACACCAGCGTGAGCGCCAGCATCGCTCCAAGCAGCGCAAGATGTCCCGAATAGTCGAGGTGCTGCATCCTGGCGAGGACGGCACCTGAGCCGAAGACCAGTGTGGGCACATAGAGCGGCAGGACCAGGAGCGCGAGTAACGCGCCGCCGCCTCTCAGCCCCAGCGTGAGCGCCGCGCCGATGGCACCGAGCAGGGAAAGCACCGGCGTACCAAGCAGCAGACCGGATGTCAGCACCCCGTTGGCTCCGGCATCGAGATCGAACTGCAGGCCCAACAGGGGCGCCAGCATGACCAACGGCAACCCGCAGACCACCCAGTGACCAATGATCTTGCCCGTGACCAGCCAGGCCAGCGGTGTCGGCGATAGCGCCATCTGCTCCAGAGTGCCGTCGGCGTAATCGTCGGCAAACATGCGTTGGAGCCCTAGCAGAGACGACAAGAGAGCCCCGACCCAAAGCACGCCAGGCCCGATCGACCGCAACACATCAGGCTGCGCACCGATGCCCAGCGGAAACAGGCTGGCGACAATGATGAAGAACACCAGCACCGTCAGCACCTCGCTGCGCCCACGCCAGGCCAGCGTCAATTCGCGTCGCAGCACAGCGGCCAACGTGGCAACCATCATTGCCGTCTGCCGAGAACAAGCTCGATTCCGTCGGCAAGCGGAACCGGCTGATGGCTGGTGAGCACGGCCATGCCGCCTCGCACCAGGTGCGCGCGAAGCAGCGCACCAATCGATGCGACAGCGCCCGCGTCGAGCGCGGCAAAGGGTTCGTCGAGCACCCAGAGTTGCGCCGGACTCACAAGCAGGCGCGCGAGCAGCGCGCGGCGACGCTGCCCTTGCGACAGCAGACGCAGCGGGACATCGACGCGCCCGCGCAGGCCCAGCCACGCCAGAGCGTCGCGCGCGGCAGAACCCGAAACCGGGCGCCCGTCGAGCGCCGCCGCGACCTGAAGGTTCTCAACCGCGCTGAGCGCGTCCTTGACACCGCTGGCATGACCGAGGTACAGCACCCGCTCCCGAAAGTCGTCGTCGCCAACGGTGAACCCGTTCCAACGGACCCGGCCGCGCGTTGGCGGCGCGAGGCCGATCAGCGTGCGCAGCAGACTCGTTTTTCCCACGCCGTTGGCGCCGATGACGTGCAGCCAGTCACCTGCACGCAATGCGAAAGCAATGTCTCGGAACAGAGTTCGATCGCCGCGGCGGCACTCGAGCGCATCGGCTTGCAGCGCAGCGGAACCGTGCTGCCCGGTGAACAGGAACGGGGGCGGCGTGACGCAATCGCGCCGCGATTCTGCCTCCGCGCCAGTCGTCCAGCGCTCCGGAACCGCGCCACGGTCCGCTTCGGTCAAGCGATCGGGTGTCAAGCCATCATGCATGTACTGTGTTCCGGAGCCGCATTTTCTGGGGGCTGCTCAATCGCCGCGAGGACCGTTGTGGCAGTCGTAACAACCAACCTGTTGCTTCGCGGCGAAGGACTTTGTCCGGCCTTCGATGCTGAAGGAGCGCGCCATGCTGGTGGCCGACAGTGCGGTGCCCCGATAGTTGCTGCCATGGCACGCGGCGCATGCGGTGAGGTTCGATTTCGCGGCTCTCGGATGTGCGCTTTCCGAAATCCAGCTCTGCCCGACCGTGTGCATGCCGTGGGGGCCGCCGCTTGTCGTCAGCGGAACGCTTGCATGACAGGTGCTGCACTCCGCGAGGGTTCCCGCATGCCCCTGAAGCGCGACGTTCTGGACGTTGTCGTTGACGTGGGAGCTGGGATAGATCGCATGCGTTGCACCGTGGCAGGCCTCGCACTGCAGATTGCCGTGACCCTGGCTGAAGCGGTAGAGCGAGAAGCCGGAGGATGGCGTGTTCGCGTTCGTCGCGAACCGGGTATCCGCCACCGTCCGCGGCGCGCCCGTCGCGTCGAATACCGAGGTGTAGCGTTGGTAGGTGCCGGTCGCGTCGGTGGTGTGACAGCTTTGGCAATTCGGCTCATCAAGCCAGCCGACGCGTCCCGCGGCGCCGACGTGCCCCATGTTGCCGTGGCAACTCTGACAGTCGATGGCGTTGCTCCCGTCCGGATTCAACGCAGTCCCCATGACACCGCGCAGGCACTTGGTCTTCGAGCCCGGATGGCACAGGTAGCAGGATTCCCGGTTCGTCGAACTGTTCAGGGCCACGCCGTTGGCTGGATCGGTCACCGTCTTATGGAGGGCGTGCATCGCTTCCGTCAACGGCTTGATGCCTGCAATCAACGGGGTCTGGAGTGCGTTGGACTGGTGGCAGCCTGCGCAGAGCACCGGCTTGCCACTGTCCGCGGAGCCAAGGAGGGAACCGGCCGGATAGACGGAGGCCTGTCTGGCGGTTGAGATGGCCAAGGGAATCTTCTCGTCGTGCAGCCTGAGGATGTTGCGCTTCCAGTCCTTCTCCGGATCGGGGTCGTTGACCCAGCCGGCTGCTGGTTTTGCAGATGCGCTGCTATTCGAAGCGTGGCAGGTGACGCAACTCATCTCGTCCGACACCGGCAGCACCACGCTGGTCCAGGCAAGCGCATTCCCGACACCGTCCCGAGCTACTACTTTGACCATCGGGTAGTAGTTCTTCACTCCGGTGGTTCCGTAGTTGTCCGGGTAGGGTGTGAGTGGTATGCCTTCCGCCTCCCACCAGGCCCTGTTGGCGTTGAACTGCAGCGGCGCGGGAGTCAACGAAGGCACCGGATTGTGCAGGGTGGGGTCGCTTAGATTCAGTCCTGTGTCGAGCGGAGGCTGGGCGCCGAACAATAGGGAAGCCCATGACCAGAAGTTGGTCTTGGTCGAGCTGATGGTGTTGATCGATCCGGTCGGATCGGGAGTCGCCTCGTAGGTCAGCGCAATGCCGCTGGACACCAGCGGTTTGCCGCTTCGGTCGATCACTTGCGCATGGAGATTGTTATAGGGCGGCAGGATCGAGAAGATGGAGTAGTCCTTGCCGTCGATGCAGTGCATGCCGAGATCGTTCCACGCGACCACAGTCAGACTTCCGGCGCTCCCTGCGCTCGCCGTGGTGCCACTTGTACTGCTTGAGCTGCCTGTGCTGCTTGTGCTGCTTGTGCTGCTTGTGCTGCTTGTGCTGCTTGAGTCATCGGAGCTATCCGTGCTGGCAGACTGGGTGGTCGTTCCACCACTGCTGTTTCCGGAACCGCCGCCGCAGGCGCCAAGCAGGGAAGCAACGCTGAGGGCCACCAGGAAAAGTCTGAGATTCATCTTCCGCTCCGTTGGCGCGAGCCACATGGGTCGCGTTGGTGCTCGAACACATGACCCGATGGCCGGGTCTGTCATGATCAGGGTGAGGCGACTTTAATATGGGAAAAAGTACCAGTCAATATGTGTTACATAAAATTTGAGAATCCTGTGAGTCTTACAACACGTCACATGTGGGGGCTGGGAAATCGTTTGGCGACGCTTCGCAATAGACCCCGTGGGTGCTGGCATCGCACATTGAATGTCCGTAGTCTGAATGTCCGCCGTCGCTGGAGGAATCCAGGTTCGCGAACGATGGCGCGGAGGAGCGGCTATGTGGGGTCCAGAGACCTTGCGCGGTCACTCGGTCACTGAGTGGCTTTGTGATCTTCAAGGCCCCGCACCGTGGAAATGCGCAGAGCGTTGACGTGGCCGGCCATGGTCAGCTCGGGGCCGTGACGATTGAGATCGGCGAGGCTCTGCGCGCCAGGGCGCACGATGGCAATGTGGCCCGAATGGCGAGGGATTGGGTTGGCATAGGCTGCGAGCAGGGACTCGCCCTAGTACGCCATCGTTTGCGCCTGCCGCCTCGGAGGATTGCGAGATCGCGGTGAAAGCAA
>JBAUTC010000197.1:0-1506 GCA_049582025.1 Thiomonas sp. | reverse complement strand
CTCCTGATAGTGCTCGATCAGGGCATTGGCGAGGTACTTCACGTCGGTGGCGGCGAGGTTCAGGCCCTTGGCGCCGGTGGGCGGCACGATGTGGCCCGCATCCCCCGCGAGGAACAGCCGTCCGAAGCGCAGCGGTTCAGTCACGAAGCTGCGCAGCGGCGCGATGCTCTTTTCCAGCGACGGGCCGCACGTCAGCTTGTCGCGGGCCTCGTCGTCGAGCCGCAGCTTGAGCTCGGTCCAGAAGGCGTCGTCGCTCCACTCGCTCACCTGACTGTGCAGCGGCACCTCCAGGTAGTAGCGGCTTCGGGTCTCGCTGCGCTGCGAGCACAGCGCGAAGCCGCGCGGACTGTTCACGTAGATGAGCTCGTGGTGCACCGGCGGCGTATCCGAGAGCAGGCCCAGCCAGCCAACTGGGTAGACCTTCTCGAAGTTCCTGATCGCCGAGGCCGGCACGCTGGCGCGGCTGACGCCGTGGTACCCGTCGCAGCCTGCGATGAAGTCACAGTGGATGACCTCGCGCTTGCCGTCCTTTTCATAGCTCACGCTCGGCTTGGCAGAGTCGAAGTCGTGGATGGCCACATTGGCCGCTTCGTACACCATCGGCAGGCCGGCGGCGGCGCGCGCGTCCATCAGGTCGCGCGTCAGCTCGGTCTGGCCGTAGACCATCACCGTCTGGCCGCCTGTGTGGCCGGCCAGGTCCACCCGGTGCCGCGTGCCGTCGATCAGCAGCTCAAAGCCTTCGTGCACCAGCCCCTCGCAATGCATGCGCTCGCCCACGCCGGCTTCGTCCAGCAGGTCCACGCAGACCTGCTCCAGGATGCCCGCGCGGATGCGCGACAGCACGTATTCCCCAGTTTGGCGCTCCAGCACCACGGCGTCGATGCCGGCCTTGTGCAGCAACTGCCCGAGCAGCAGCCCGGACGGTCCCGCTCCGATGATGACCACCTGCGTACGCATGCCTGTCTCCTTTGTTGTGTACAAAGGAAAACTGTAGAAAATCTGTCGCCCGTCTGCGGCCATCCGTGGTCGCATTTGCGCGATATGTGCGCGCCTTGTGCGATCATCGCGCAATGAACGATATGAATGGAGCATCGGTTTGACCATCGCCAAAGCGGATCTCATCGAAGGCCTGGCCAAGGGCCTGGCAGTGCTGGAGAGCTTCGACACCGAGCGCCAGCGTCTCAACGCCACGCTCACCGCCGGCCGCACCGGACTGACCCGCGCCGCTGCGCGCCGGCACCTGCTTACGCTGGCACATCTGGGCTATCTGGAGACCGACGGAAGCTACTTCTGGCTGGCGAGCAAGGTGCTGCGTTTCTCGGGCAGCTACCTGGCGTCGTCCCACCTGCCGCGGGCCATCCAGCCCACCCTCAACCGCCTCGCAGTGCAGGCGCAGCAGACCTTTTCCGGCGCCGTACTCGACAGCGACGAGGTGGTGATCATTGCCCGTAGCGGCAACGACCGCGACGGCCCGACGCCCGGCGCCGGCCGCGCCATCGCCTACGG
>JBAUTC010000196.1:0-2498 GCA_049582025.1 Thiomonas sp. | reverse complement strand
CATGGCATAGTGGCTCTCGAGAAGTCCTGCGGCCAGACAGCCCATGGCGAACAGCATCTGGGGCAAGGTCAACGCCGGGTCGGCGAAGCGCATGGTGTAGCCGCTGCGGATCAAGATATAGATGCTCACTTCACCGATGATCACCACCGCGGTCAACGCGATGGCACCGGGCACCGGCGAATAGCCGACGAACACGGCGGTCCACTGCGCCATCAGGCTCGCGAGGTAGACCACGGCGGCGGCCAGGGTCATGCTCAGCCCCGTGCGCTGCCTCGGGTCCCGACCGAGAATCAACCAGAAGCGAGGTGGAGGAGCGGCGACGGGGGACATCATCGCCTCGGATGTCCACAGCTTTCCGCCACCCGGGGCGCACACGCGCCGAGCCATACGCGACGCTGCGCCTGGCCGGCGAAGCGGCAAGTCATCGGAGCGTGGAAGCCGAGCGGACCCAGCACGGGTCCCGGCACGTGCAATCGGTCCATTTGCGGGCGATCGTTGGTCGGGTTATCGGCGGACGCCTTCAGCACGGCGCCCCGGTCGGAGCAGACGCCCGTGGCTGCTCCGCGGGCTCTTCTCGATCTTAGGCGGATCGCCCCCATGTGCGAGGTGGGACGCCCGCCTGCCACGCGCCGCCGTGACACTTTTCACAGGCCGTGGAAAAGTTTTTGCGCCGGATCGACAGCATCCGGCGTCGCTCGGCGCGACAAGTCCACGGGGCGCTTCAGGCCCTGAGCAAGGTCTCCAGTGCGTCGTCGAACGCGGCGATCAGGGTGTCTGCATCGGCCGGGGTGTGTGACGGACAGGCCAGCACCATGTTGTGGAAGGGTGTGAGCAGTACGCCGCGGTTGATCAGGGCAAGCTGGAGCGCCGGTTCCAGCGCGTCATCGAAGGCGGCGCGGGCCTCGCTGCCGTTGCGCGGACGGCGCGCTGCGAACTGCACTTCGCAGCGCGCGCCGATACGCGTCACCGTCCATGGCAGACCGTGCCGGGCAATCCCGGCCTCCAGGCCGTCCGCCACGCGCTGCGCGATGGCGAACATCTGCGTGTAGGCGGCTTCCGTCATCACCTCGGCGAGCATGGCGTGCATCAGCCGCAGAGTGAGCAGTCCGGCGGAGAGCGTGGTGCCAATGCCGGAATGCCCCGGAGGGGCGCTGGACTTGGTGGACTGCATGCGCTGTCCCACTTCTGCGGTGAACCCATAGGCCGCGCCCGGAGTGCCGCCGGCAATGGGCTTGCCGAGGATGAGCACATCGGGCTGCAGGTCGTGCGCGCGGCAATAGCCGCCAGGACCGCAGGACAGGGTATGTGTTTCGTCGATCACCAGAAGCGCACCATGCTCGCTGGTGAGCTGGCGCACGGCATCGAGAAAGCCGGGCTCGGGCAGCACCATGCCGATATTGGTGAGCACCGGCTCGGTGATGACGCAGGCGACATCGCCCGCTTGCAGTGCGGCGCGTAGCGCTTCGATGTCGTTGAACTCGACCACGCGGGTATGAGTGGTGAGGTCTTGCACCTGACCCAGCAGGCTGGGGCGGGTGCGGGTCGAGCCGTCTGCGGCGAGATCGACGAATACGTCATCCACCGTGCCGTGATAGCAGCCGTTGAACACCACGATGTGTTTGCGCTGCGTGACGGCGCGTGCCCAGCGCAGGACGAAACGGTTGGCGTCACTGGCTGTCGCGGTGAATTGCCACATTGGCAGGCCGAAGCGTTGCTCCAGCAGGTCGGCCACGTCCAGCGCGATGGTTGAAGGCAGCATGGTGGTGGCGCCATCGGCACCGTGTTCTGCGAGTGCCCGGCTGACAGGTTCAGGGCTGTGGCCGAACATCGCACCGGTGTCGCCCAGGCAGAAGTCGATCAACGCATGGCCGTCCACGTCGAACAGCCGCGCGCCCTGCGCCATGTCGACATACAGCGGCACCGGCGACGGCGCATCTGCCATCCAGTGCAGGGGTACGCCAAACAGAAAGTGGCGCTGCGCCTGGGTGTGCAGGGAAATGCAGCGGGGATGATCGGCCAGAAACTGGGCGGCTTCTGCTGCATGAAAACGCGCGACGCGGTCTGCGGAAATTGGCGTGATGGGCATGGTGACGGGAAGAAAATGAAACTTCGGCCCGAAGTATGCGCAAGCGTGAAGCGCAATGGCAAGAAGAGAAATGGTCCCGCGCCTGGGCTGTAAAGTGGTTCTATCTCCCGTTGAATTTTGACGATATGGTTCAGTCCGCTTGCATGGCTTCATCGGCGTTCGTTGAACTTCGCGGTCCGTTCACATCTTTCAACAATATGGTTCAGCACGCTTTTGCCTATCTGTCGCAACAACGGTTTCTCGGTGCATCCACGTGCGCCGGGAATGCCCTGGCTACCCGATTCGGCGTGGCCGGAGTCGCCTGGGACGGGGCGGTGACCAACCGTCCCGGCGCCCGATTCGGCCCGAACGCCATCCGCCAGGCCAGCCTCATGCTGTGCGACGCCACGCATCCGCTATTCGACGTCTCGCC
>JBAUTC010000195.1:0-8134 GCA_049582025.1 Thiomonas sp. | reverse complement strand
GGGGGTAAGTGGCAAGGTGGCGCCTCAAGCGGAGCAGCATGTCGTGGCCTCATTGTGTTGTGTCAGGAACTGCAACACCTTGTCGTGAAGATGGGCGCGCCGCACCAGTCCTTGAAAGCTGTGACCGGCATCGGCAAGCTCATGAAGCTGGATGGCTTTGCCAAGGCCGCGCTCGCCTGCCGAGCGATTCATGGCGGCCACCCAGCGGCGCGCACGCTCCAGACGCGTCTGTCCCTGCTGACGGTCGATGTCCTCGTGCCGCCGGAGTGTGGTTCCGCGGCGCGTGTCATTGGCACCGACGAATACGCAACCGGGCACTCGAAGAAACCTGTCGAGCTGCAACGCCGCCATGCCTCCAGGCGGTGCGGCAAGGCCCTTCGGATAGTTGGTCAGTTCATCTGGAAACGTGTACCAACCCGGCGCACTCAGCGCGTAGCTTGCAACGGATTCCGGATGCACCATCACAAAGCGGTGGACAAACTGACCACCTCCGGAATGTCCAAAGAGATGAATCTTCGCGTCCTCCAATCCATAGGGACGCAGCCTCTGGCGCAGCGCATCGAGCAGGGCGAGATCGGCGCGGAGCCCGCGGCCTGGCCGGCCAAGCCTCTGATAATCCGGAAACGCATCCCGAGAGAACAACGGAGTGCATAGGCATCCGCCCATGGCACGGATCGCCGGGGCAAACGCGTCGAAGTGTTCCTGTGCCCTTCGGTGGACTCCATGGACTGAAACCAGGATGAAGGTGTTCGGGCCCGGTCGGTCCGGGAGTTCAAAACAGAAGCTCTCAGGGTCCATGCCCGCATCCAGTCTGGACGCCTCGCGCGCTGTCGTGCCCATCCTCACAACGCAGCGCCTGGCGACAGGCGCTGCAGTATGGGAAGGAGCGTGCTGACGATGTGAGGCGTCGTCAACTCTTCCGCCGTATGTACCGGGAGATCCACCGAGGCCATGGCTTCACGCATAGCCAGCGGGGATGTGGTCAGCACGCCGCTGATGGCGACGATCGGAAGGCCGTGCTTGTGCAGCCAGTCCGCGCCGGCAAGGACGCTCATCGCGTCCGGCGCGGCGAAAACCACGGCGTCCACCATCTTTGCAAATTTTGTCGACTGAAGCAGTGCCGCCGTCTCGGCTTGCAAAAGCCCGTCAGCCACCTCGATGACCAGGCACCGCGCTCCGGCGGATGCCACATGCGCGCTGAGTTGCGACAGGATCAGCTCCAATGCCTCCACCGGCAGGCCTGCTGTTGTGGCGTAGCCCGCGTCGGTGAAGTCGAGAACAGGGGAGGCCCCGGCATCTGCCATCAGCCATCGGTCCCCGCCCGCTCCGGTCCCCGTGACTTTTGCCGCACCCACGCGATGGCCGAGACGGCGCAGGCCGGCGATCAGGCTTGCCGCCGTCGTTGTCTTGCCTGCGTTCATGCTCGAACCGACAACGGCGATGGTGAAGGCAGGGCGTGCCTTTGACGGAGTTCCCAAGGCGCCGTGGCGGACATTGAGCACTTCACCATGACGGTCGGCGAGCAAGCCGATGGGATTGATCTGCGTTGCCGCGCGAATGCTCGCGTGGCGGCTATGCACACGGGCTGCGATCCCGCCCGCGGCCACCAGACTGCAGGGTGAGAGATCATCCGGAACATAGGCTTCGTATTGATCGGGGGCATAACGGGCCCCATAGGCCACGACGATTTCGTCACCTGGCCACAGGCGTGCGCGCCGTCCATCACCCGATTCAAGATGCTGGTGCTGCCCCAGTTGGGTGACGCGAGCCAGGACCAGGTCTCCGGCGCATGGCGAAATCTCGCGGCACAGGAGGGAACTGGCGACTTCCAAGTTGACTCGTCGAATGCTGTAGGCGGCTTTTGCGCGGGTCAGTCGGTCGGGGGCGAGTGCTACGGAAGTGTGCAAGCCGGGCGCAGTTTCCTCTGCAAAGGACTTTGCGGCCGCGATCTGTTGTGCTGTATGCATGAGCTGTCTCCAGAAACGTTGAGTGAGGCCATTATTAGATGGGAAATTTTCCCGCGTATGACAACTCACGAATTATTACGTGCGTTACATCGTGATTCTTATGATGCGGTGGCCGTCGAACCCGGTACTGACAACGGACTGAATGGGCTCGACCTCTTCTTCTGAGCGTGATCGAATCGCGCTTGCGTTACGGCAAAAAGCATGGAACTGGCGGCAGTCATGCGCGGATTGGCAGCGCCAGGACTCGACGAGCGGACAGCCAGCCGAGGCAAGAGGGGGGTCGGTATGCGGCCGCCCACCGACGGGGGCTCGAGACCCAGTTCCTGGCTGATCACCCAACGCCCACCATGTGGGGAAATTTGCTCCGCCCAAAGTGAGAAATTCTCGACCGGCGTTGACACAAGATTGAGCGATTCTTCGCGTTGATCACCGACAGGGTCATCCGGCGCGGCCCGTTCACCTGCGTCAAACAGCGGGTGCCGCGCAATAACCACTTCATTGCCACATACACCATCACCGACCAGCCGATCAAAGGAACCGCCCCTGTGGATTCAATCTTCGAAGGAGGGTGTCGACCTTGCTCAGGTCACAACGGGACAGACACTAGCGGTGGCACGTGGCCTGGTTTAACTGCACGGTTCTCTCGTAACCTTTCTGCGCCCACGACATGTTCGATAGCGCACAGAGGGCTTACTCTTGCTCGAGCGGGAACGACCTTATTCTTGGACCAAGTTTTTGACTCGTCGAGGATTGCGCATGATCGATGCATCGAACGTCAAACAGAACCACCTGCTGGCGGCACTGCCGGATGGGGAGTCCCAGCGATGGCTGTCGTTGCTTGAACCGGTGGATCTGCCCTTGGGCCTCATTCTCTTTGAATCTGGCCTGCCCCCGAGTCACGCCTACTTTCCGACGACAGCGATTGTTTCGTTGCTGTATGTCCTTGAGGACGGGGACTCTGCGGAAATGGCGGTGGTCGGCAACGAAGGTGTCGTGGGCATCTCGCTGTTCCTGGGTGGCGAGAGCACTCCCAGCCGCGCGGTGGTGCAAAGCGCCGGTCGCGGCTACCGCCTCACTTCCAAGGCCATCCAGGAGGCCTTCAATCGCAGCGGCCCGGTGATGCACCTGATGCTGCGGTTCACGCAGGCGCTCATCACCCAGATGGCGCAGACCGCGGTCTGCAATCGCCACCACACGCTGGACCAGCAACTGTGCCGCTGGCTTTTGCTCAGCATGGATCGCCTGCAGGGCAATGAATTGGTGATGACGCAGGAGCTGATCGCCAACATGCTGGGGGTGCGCCGGGAAGGGGTCACCGAAGCAGCCCTGAAACTACAGGCGGCTGGACTTATCCGCTATGCGCGTGGCCATATCACGGTACTCGACCGCCGGGGTCTGGAGCGGCGCACCTGCGAGTGCTATGCCGTCGTGAAAAAGGAATACGACAGACTGCTGCCGGACTTGAAGGCTGTGTAGGCCACGCTGCACTGAAGACAGGCCGGCCCCGCTCTCTGGCGCCGTCCCAGGCATCGCCATCGTTACCTCGATGACCTTGCAAGGATTGTTCAGACCCGATCGGCGGCAATGTGGCCGGAACGGGCCGACTGGTGGCGCCGCACGACAAGTCGCTCCATGCGCAGTTCGATGCACTGGTCAAGGCGCTGAAGTAGCGCCATCGGAGAGCCCGGCGCCACGTGCCACAAGGCACATGTGTCAAATGCCCGATTGTCTTGAACGCATTGCGCCGCGCGCGATGACTCGCCCCGGGGGAATGTCGGTTTCAGGCGACGTCCGTCCTTTTCTGCCGTCCTCACGGCGAATACACCTGGGTCAGATGCCCGGTGAACAGCATCCACATCGCCAACGCGCCAAGGATCCCGAGCACCACCGCAACAATCATCTCGACCTTCGTGAAAATCGGTTCAGTTGGGGCGTGCTCCTTGCGGGACCAGATGTAGACGAGGTTGCCAAGGGCGAAGAAGACGGCGCCGGCGATCATGTATTCGAGTCCGGCTGCATACACGAGCCAGAAATCGTAGACAGTGCCCAGCATGTTGCTGACGAGTGCAGAGTTCCGACCGACCTTCGCGGTTGCCAGATATTGGCCCGTGGCCATCAGCTTCCACAAGAAACCCGTGGCACCGACGTAGGCCGGCAGGATCATTACGCAGGTGATCGAGAGCATCACGTTCCAGGCGTTGTTCGAGAAGTACACCAAAATCATCACTCCCTGCATCACTGCAGTGGAGACCCACAGGGAGACCGAGGCCAAGTCGTTCTTGTTGGTGGTGGCGAACACCTTCGGATAGGTGTCGTCCTTCGCGGCCGCGGGCAAGATCCCAAATGCCGCAGACATCACCTCCGTCGTCCGGTGCTTCTTCACCGCCGAAAACATCGCTCCAGCAAGGTCGGCGAGACCTAGCCTGCCGTAATGCTCAGGATGAGCGGCGACCAACACAGGAATGGAACGCTCCAGTGATGTGTTGGCGAGGATGTCGGTTCAGGGAGACCTGTTGCGTTCGTCTACGGTGCCGTCAAGGGCCGGGAGAGGATCGCGCGGCCGCCGGGCTGCTGGTCATGCGGATGACCCGACCCACCGTCAGGCCCTGGACAAAGATCGAGAACACCACCACGCAGTAGGTCAGAGTCAGGACCAGGCCGCGCGACGGGTTCTCCGGCACCGACAGCGCCATGGCCACCGAGATACCGCCGCGCAATCCGCCCCAGGTGAGGATGGCAATGGCGCCTTGCGATTGCGCCGTCATCCGGCTGAAGAGGCCAATGATTCCCGCGACGCTCAGCCAGCGCGCCGCCAGCACGAGGGGTATGGTGAGTGCTCCGGCCACCAGCCAGCCAAGTTTGATCGGGAGCACGAGGATCTCCAGGCCGATCAAGAGAAAGAGAACGACATTGAGAATTTCGTCGACCAGTTCCCAGAACGCGTCGACGTGCTCACGGGTCTTGTCCGTCATGGCAAATGTTCGACCGTGGTTGCCCACGAACAACCCTGCGATCACGACAGCGATCGGCGCGGAAAGGTGCAAGGCATCCGCCAGGGCGTAGAGCCCCATCGCCAGCGCAAGCGTGAGCAGGATTTCGACCTGGTAATTGTCGACCCGCTTGAGCATTCCGTAGGTGAGGATCCCCGCTGCAAATCCCAGCGCCAGCGCTCCTCCCACTTCTTTCAGCAGCAGCAGCCCTACCGAGCTCGCATCAAACGAAACCGCCGGAATGGCACCGCTGGCGACCGATCCGTCGAGGCCGGAGAGCTGCAGAAGGACCAGAAAGACGACTACGCCCAGTCCGTCATTGAACAAGGACTCACCGGCTGCCTGCACCTCGATCTGCCGGGGCACTCCCACGGACTTCATGATTCCCAGCACTGCAATCGGATCGGTTGGCGAGATCAGGGCGCCGAACAACAGTGCATGCAGCATGGGAATGCCCAGACCCAGCCAACCGAGGACCAGCCAGGTCGCGCCGCCCACAATGAAGGTGGAGGCGAGCGTTCCGAAAATGGCGAGCGACGAAATGGTCAGCCATTCACGGCCGAGGTCCTCAAGCTTCACATGAATGGCACCGGCGAACAGCAAAAACGCGAGCATGCCGTGCAGCACGACCTGGCTAAAGTCGATTCGCGCGACCAGTGCCATTGCGTGCTCGCGGAAACCTTCGGCGTAGGAACCGGCAAGGATCAGCGCCAGCGACCCGACCAGGGCGACCAGCATGACACCGATTGTCGTTGGCAGCTTGATGTAGCGGTAATTGATGTAGCTGGAGACGGCTGCGAGCACGATCAGGGTGCTGACCATGGAAAAGAAGTTCATTCAGGTCTTCCTCAACAGCAGGATCAGGCCGACCAATGCCGCCAACAGCACCGCCCACAACACGAGGGCGATGCGTGTGGCCTTCACGGCCCGATCCTTATCCCACCAGCTCGCCGGACGAATGCCCTGCACCAGAAATGTGGTGACACCGGCCAGGTTCACACAGATCAGGTTCATCAGCAGCAACGACAACGCGCCCATTGCCAGGGCCACATGTCCTCCGCCCAACAGCAGACCAAAGGTCACCAGCGGCGGCAACAGCGCCACCGCCACCATCACCCCGATCAGCGTTGCCGACACCCCCGTCGTAAAGGCCAGCGCCCCTGCCGCGCCTGATGCCAGGGCGACAACGATGTCGCCCAGCGCCACCCCGTCGCGCGTCGCAATTTCGGGCGATGCCGGGTTGACCTGCAACAGCAGACCGAGGACCACCGCTATCACCATCGCCGTCCCGATCCCGGCCACGCTCGCCTTCAGCGCGCTCCACAACAAGGGCAAGTCACCCAGGGTCGTGGCGAGTGCCATGGCCATGTTCGGTCCCAGCAAAGGCGCGATCACCATTGCGCCGATGATGATCGCCACACTGTTGTAATACAGGCCGATGGCCGCCACGATGGTGGACAACGCCACCATGGACAGATACACCGGTGTACAGTGCGCGGCGTCCTTGATGTCCTCGTACAACTCCTCACGACCGATTCGCCCCGGTGGCTTTTCCACGGCCGGCGCTTGTTCTGGCGTGGCCGCCGGTTCGGGTTCCGGCTCTGCTTTGGCGCGCGGCAAGGTTGCTTCGACAGGCAGAATCACCACCCGGTTGCCTTCCTCACTGGTGTATAGCTTCTCCAATAAATCCAGCACCGCTTCGATCTGTTCCGCGTCCAGCAGAATCCGGATCAGCACTTCGCCATCCGGCAATGGGATCTGGCGATGTTCGAGCACCTTATGTTCCTTGAGGAGCTCGCGGACTTCAGCGCCGCTCTCCTCCTTCAACACCATCTCGATCAGTCGCAGTGCCATTGCAGCGTCATCCTTGCCATTTCCAGTCGCAAATCCCCAGGATGGATTGTTTCGCAAATGCCTGGAACAGTCCGTGCCCGCCGACCGGGAGATCGCGTTCGAGTCAGACTTGACACTGCCGTTTGCCGAGCATCAAGGCAAATGTGTCGACGCCCCCGACGTTTGAGTCCGGGCAGCAGCACCACAGGATCCTTCGTCCGGGCCATGTTGACCGATGGCTGGCATCCGTGGGTCAACGGCAGGCTTGCTGGACCCGAGGTGGGGCGGCGCGGAATCGCAGCGCCCGCCTTCGTTGTCCCATCGTGATAGCGCGAGCCAGCGCAGGTGCGTTTGCGCCCAGGTGTTGCGGTTCGGCTCTGTCATCGCTGTTCTCCTAGTGAATGACCGGCTCCGAGTTGGGTGAGGCTGGTCGATACGGTGGAAGGTAGGTTGACGTGCTCGAATGGTCTGTGCGCTAGTGAACACAGCACTGGCGACATGCGCGCGAATCCCGCCACAGATCGCCTTGATCTTGGCGTCCGACGCCGGTTGGAAACATGGCGCCGACGTTCGGATCAGTCGCAGGATTGGCACCTGTGCACAACACGCATGCGGGTTCATGGTCCATGTCGGGCTGCGCGGCCCGCACGGTATTGCGGAAGAAGCCGTCGCGCATGCACAGGTCCATGGCGACAGCGGGCACTCAGTCCTGCAGGAGCGAGTCGTTGATGTGCTCTAAAACAGCGCCGTGGTCAGTGCAACAGCCACGGCCGACGGCAAGGAGCAAACCAGGCGCGACTGGTTCCTGCATGGACGCACTCACTTTTTCTTTCGCTGCTCAGGAACCTGTGGTGCCAGGGGTGCACTGCCAGCAGGAAGAACGATCGGTTTGTCCTTCTTGGGTTTTTTCGCTTCTCTGTTGCCGCGTTGTTGACCTTTAGGCATGATGAACCTCCAAAATGGCAGTCCGCGAATGTGCGGGTCAAGCCAGACAAGTGTAGGCGTCGGGGGACGCAACATGAGGCGATTGGAAAGAAATAATTCGCCACGCGTCTCAAGCTTGGGGCGAATCCCGTGATGCGTACCCGTGGGATTGACATTGTTTGGATGGTGAACCTGTGCCCTGTGTTCCAGAGCACAGGGCAGCCCGTGCCGGGCGACGACCCTTTATAACCTTCAACCGTTCGACCATCGCGCTCGGCCGCATCGCCATGCGTCTTGCCGAACTCGTCCCGCGCGCGCCGCTGACGCAGAAGGCCCCAGCATCGATCCAACTGTTGTGCAATGCGCCCGATCACATGATTTCTGCGGGGAGCGGACAACTGCCAATGTTCGCTGGCGCAC
>JBAUTC010000194.1:0-5321 GCA_049582025.1 Thiomonas sp. | reverse complement strand
TCCCAGGGCATCGGCGTACGGCAACCGTCGCGGCCCTTGAACCGCGGCCACATCGCGATACCGTAGGGATCCTGCGGATCCTCCTGCGCGACATCGACCTCAGGCAGACCCAGTTCGTCACCCTGATAGATGCAGGGCGTCCCGCGCAGAGTCATCTGCAGCGCAGCGGCCAGACGCAACAGCCGCGGGTTGGGAACCTCCCCTCCCCAGCGTGTCGCGCAGCGCATGACATCGTGGTTTGACAAGGCCCAGCACGGCCAGCCGTCTCCGGCAATGGCCAGAAAACGGGTGAAAAGCGCATGGAGATAGGGGGCGTCATGCCGAGCGCCGAGCAGGTCGAAGCAATACGCCATATGCAACTTGTCGCCCCCCTGCGTGTACTCAACCAGGCGCGCCAGTCCGTCGTCGTCAACGATTTCGCCAACCATGGCCGTATCTGCATAGGCGTCAAGCAAGGCGCGCAAGCGTTGCAGAAAGGCGATGTTCTCCGGCTGACTCTTGTCGTACCGGTGCTGCTGCCATGCATAAGGATTGACCGGGGTGACCGTCGGATCCGAGCCATCGGGCATTCCGCGTCCGGGGTTGTCGTGTAATTGGCGATCGTGGAAATAGAAATTGACACTGTCGAGACGGTAGCCGTCGACTCCGAGATCGAGCCAGAAGCGAACCTCGTCAAGAACAGCTTGCTGAGCCTGGGGATTGTGAAAATTCAGAGCGGGCTGACTGCTGAGAAAATGATGCAGGTAGTACTGTTGCCGTCCCGTGTCCCATTGCCAGGCACCTCCGCCAAAAATGCTCAGCCAGTTGTTTGGCGGCGAACCATCGAGGCGGGCATCAGCCCAGACATACCAGTCCGCTTTCGGGTTGTCGCGGCAGCTGCGGCTTTGTTCGAACCATGGATGCTGATCTGACGTATGCGGCAGCACAAGGTCGATCATGACCTTCAGCCCGAGCGCGTGCGCGCGCTTTACGAGCCCGTGGACATCCTCCAGGGTGCCGAATATCGGATCGACCGCCCGGTAATCGCTGATGTCATAGCCGAAATCTTTCATCGGGCTTTTGAAGAACGGCGACAGCCATATCGCGTCGACGCCAAGCTCGGCGATGTAGGGCAGCCGAGAACTGATGCCCGACAGATCGCCGATGCCGTCCCCGTTGCTGTCCTGGAAACTGCGGGGATAGATCTGGTAGATCACACCGCCGCGCCACCAGTTGGTGCCTTCTGGATAGGTTGTCATGGGATGTTGGCAAGCCTTGGCATGCGAAGACTCCACTTTCGGTACGCGCACATGGAGCCCACGCGTTCGACGTTCGACATCAAGCCCGGCAAGGAATTCCGGGCGAAGCGGATCGCGTCACGATGGCCAGCTGTCACCGCGCTGCAGGCCGAGGATGGCATGCATTGATCGGTTGAGCAATGCCGCGCCTTGCTCATGACACACTTCCGTGCGACCATTGAATCATCAAATGGAGTTTGAAGGGTAGGCGGTCCTTGTGGAACCACGGACCGCGCAATGAGATTTCTCTGCCGGCGTAAACATCCTTTCGGGGGGCGCTGAGGCGTTGAGAGCATGCGATCGCGGGGAAGTGCGCAATGCAACAACCAGGAACGGCAACGTGACCCAATCGGACAGTCTCCCGTCGGTGACCACCCGATTCGATCGGGAGGCTGCACGATCCATACTTGATCACTACCGCCGTGACCCGCACGCGCTGGTTCAGATCCTGCGTGAGGTCCAAGCCCGCCACACATGGCTGCCGCGCGATCTGCTCGGGTGGATCGCGGCAGAACTTGGCCTGACGTTGGCACACGTCGAGGGCGTCGCCACCTTCTACCGCTTTCTCCACACCGGGCCGGTCGGCGAGTACCGGGTGCTGTTCAGCGACAACATCACCGACCGCATGCTCGGCAGCGCCGGGTTGCTGGCCGAGCTCTGCAAGCGGCTGGGCGTCCATCGCGGACAGGTCCGCGCCGATGGGCGCGTCAGCGTCGACCTCTGTTCGTGCACCGGCCTCTGCGATCAGGGCCCGGCACTGTTGATCAACCACAGGCAAATCGTCACCCAGCTCGATTCCGGGCGCGTGGCGCAAATTGCCGAGTTGATCGAGTCCCGGGTGCCGGTCGGCGCCTGGCCGTCTCAATGGTCGGCGGTGGATGACCATATCCGGCGTGCCGATGTGCTGCTCGCCGCGCATTCGCAGCCCGGCGCGGCCATCAAGGCAGCACTGGCGCGGGGTGCCGAGGCCTTGTTGAACGAGATGACAATCTCGAATCTGCGCGGCCGCGGCGGCGCTGGCTTCGTGACCGCCAGGAAATGGTCGCTCTGCCGTGCAGCGCCAGGCAACGCGCACTACATCGTCTGCAATGCGGATGAAGGCGAGCCCGGCACCTTCAAGGATCGCGTGCTGCTGTCACGCGACCCCGACATGGTCTTCGAAGGCATGACCATCGCCGCGCTTGCCATCGGCGCCAGGCGCGGAATGCTGTACTTGCGCGGCGAATATCGCTACCTGCTGGAGAGACTCGAGGCGGTGCTGGACAGACGCCGCACGCAGCACCTGCTCGGGGTCTCCATCCAGGGTCACGCCGGCTTTGATTTCGACATTTCCATCCACGTCGGCGCCGGCGCCTACGTCTGCGGCGAGGAGTCCGCTCTGATCGAATCGCTCGAGGGCAAGCGGGGCACGCCACGCATCCGCCCGCCCTTCCCGGCCGAACAGGGCTACCTGGGGCAACCGACCGCGGTGGACAACGTCGAGACCCTGTGCGCCTCCACCCACGTCGCCTTGCGCGGCGGCGCATGGTGGGCGGCGATCGGCACGACCCAGTCCACCGGCACCCAGTTGCACTCGGTATCGGGCGACTGCGACCGGCCCGGCATCTACGAATACCCGATGGGCACCCGGGTTGATCGCATTCTGGAAGACTGCGGCGCCCGCGACACCCAGGCTGTGCAGGTGGGCGGGGCCTCGGGCAAATGCCTGTCGGCAATGGAGTTCGCGCGGAGCATCGCCTTTGAAGACGTTCCCACCGCGGGCGCCTTCATGGTCTTCGACCGCTCGCGCGACATGTTTGACGTGGCCCACAACTACGCCCGTTTTTTCGCCGAAGAGAGCTGCGGCTTCTGCACGCCCTGCCGCGTCGGGACCGCGCTGGTGCTCAAGGGCATGGACAAGCTAGCCTCCGGTCGTGGTTCGCACAGCGATGTCGAACTGCTGTCCCGGATCGACACCCTCATGCACGGCACCGCCCATTGCGGCCTGGGCGGCTCCGCCTGCAACGCGCTGCACGACACCATTGTGAAGTTCAGGCCGGCCTACGATCGACGGCTGAAGTCCTTGCACTTCGAGCCGGGGTTCGACCTCGACGCCGAACTGGCGGTTGCGCGACGCCTGAGCGGCCGCGACGACGCCGCAGCACATCAGGAGCGCACCGAGTGAACACCGCCGCCACAACCACATTCACACTGGACGGGACTGACGTGCCGTTCACGCCCGGCGAAACCATTCTGCAGGCCGTGCGCAAGGCCGGGGGCTACATCCCCCATCTGTGCTGGCACCCTGACTTCGCGCCGCACGGCTCGTGCCGCGTTTGCACCGTGAAGGTCAATGGCCGTCCCGGTTCGGCCTGCACACTACACGCCGCAGCCGGCCTCGCAGTCGAGAGCAACACCGAGGAGTTGAATGCGCAGCGCAAGACCTTGCTGCAGATGCTGTTCGTCGAGGGCAACCATTTCTGCCCGTCGTGCGAGAAAAGCGGCAACTGCCTGCTGCAGGCCACTGCCTACGAAATGGGCATGGCCGACGTGTTGTTCGAGGAGTTCTACCCTCACCGCCCGGTCGATGCGAGCCATCCCGACATCCTGCTCGATTTCAACCGCTGCATCCTGTGCGCGCTATGCGTGCGCGCCAGCGACGAGGTTGACGGCAAGAGCGTGTTCGCGATCGCGGGTCACGGCATCGGCGCGCATCTGGTGGTCAACAGCGAGAGCGGGCGGCTGGGCGATACCGCGATGGCACTGGGCGACCGCGCAGCGAACATCTGCCCCGTTGGGGTGATCCTGCCGAAACGGCGAGGATTCGTGATTCCGATCGGTGAACGCCGCTATGACCCGCACACGGCCGCCGATCCAGACACGCAGGAGGCTTCGTGATGTCAACCGAACCAGTGGATGCGCAACACCTGCCGCGCAAGCTCAGAGTCGCCACCGTCTCGCTGGCGGGCTGCTTCGGCTGCCATACCTCGTTCCTGGACATTGATGAGCGGCTGCTGGAACTCATCGAGCACATCGAGTTCGATCGTTCACCGCTGACCGACATCAAGGACATCGGAACCTGCGACATTGGCCTGATCGAGGGCGGCGTCTGCAATTCTGAAAACGTCGAGGTATTGCGCGCGTTCCGTACCCACTGCAAGACGCTCGTCGCCACGGGTGCCTGCGCCATCAATGGCGGCCTGCCCGCAGAGCGCAACCACTTTGACCTCGCCGTGCTTCTCGACGAGGTCTACCAGCACCGTCCCGGCCTGCGCAGCGGCAGCCAGATCCCGAACGACCCGGAACTGCCCCTGCTGTTGCGACACGTGCATCCGATCCACGAAATCGTGCATGTCGACCATTTCCTGCCGGGCTGCCCGCCATCGGCCGAGGCATTCTGGCGTTTTCTGACCGACCTGATGGCCGGGCGCACACCGCATCTCGGCCCTGCCCTGATGCACTTCGACTGATCCACAGGACCCGCGCGCCATGAGCTTCGATCTCGAAACTGCTGCCAACCCCGAAAAGCTGCGTCGAGTGGCGATCGACCCCGTCTCGCGCGTCGAAGGCCACGGCAAGGTGACGATCCTGCTCGACGACCAGCATCGCGTGCAGCAGGTGCGCCTGCACATCGTCGAGTTTCGCGGCTTCGAAAAATTCATTGAAGGCAGGCCGTACTGGGAAGTGCCGGTCATGGTGCAGCGGCTGTGTGGCATCTGCCCGGTCTCGCATCAGCTCGCGGCGTCCAAGGCGCTCGATCTCGTCGTCGGCGCACGGCCCATCACGCGCAGTGCCGAGAAGATCCGCCGGCTGATGCACTACGGCCAGGTGATGCAGTCACACGCGCTGCACTTTTTCTACCTGGCCTCGCCCGACCTGCTGTTCGGCTTCGACTCCGAGGTGAACCTGCGCAACATCGTCGGCGTGGCGCAGGCCCATCCGGACCTTGCCAAGAAGGGCATTCTGCTGCGCAAGTTCGGGCAGGAGGTGATCCGCGTCACCTCCGGCAAGCGCATTCACGGCACCGGCTCGGTGCCGGGTGGCATGAACAAGCACGTCAGCCGC
>JBAUTC010000193.1:0-5646 GCA_049582025.1 Thiomonas sp. | reverse complement strand
CCTTATACCTGTGCTGCGTTCTTGTTGATGGGGACATCACTCTTCGCGCTTGGCTCGCAGCGTGTCAAGCGCATGCGCCTCCTGGGAGTCGCGTCTGCTCTCGCGTTGGGCGCCATCGGTTTCGGCGGTCTTCTAGCCTACGCTCTCGGATTGCAGTACTTGCATCTTTGGCCCCATCAGACGGGTATGGCCACCACGACGGCCTTCGTGTTTGCCCTGTACTCAGTGACACTCGCTGCACAGTGGTGGTCCCAGGCAGCCAGTGCAGCAAGCAGGCTTTCCAGCGCGCAAAAAATTGAGTTGCTCGCAGTAAGCGTTCTCAGTGTGGTGTCCTTGTTCGTCGGCATCGTGGGTCTTGCAACGATGCAGCGCCAAACGCAGGCCAACCAAGAGCGGGTCATCGCCGTGTTTCTTGACCAACTTCAGTACCACATTGACGCCGACCTCGACCGGTATATTTGGCGTGCACAGGGTCTTGGGAATGATTTTTCCAGTTCTCTTGACAAGCAAACGGGCATCGGTGACCGGTTTGCCCAGGTCGCTGCTGGATGGCTGGAGCAAGGCATTGATTGCGCGCAATACAGTAGTCGCATGGATGGCCAGCACGTCAGCATGGGCCGCTGTGTTGGCGATTCCGCCATAGCGATGGAGATGCAACCGTCGTTGCACAGTCGCATTCTCCTTGTGAATGACGGCTACGTGCTCCTGTCGACGATACCGGTCCGTCGCGATGGAAGGCTTGAGGGGTATGTACGGCTCCAGCAAGCGCTGCCTGAGCTGTCCGACTTGCTCAGCCCCAATGGGGCGTGGCCAGGCGGGAGTCTGGCGATATGCGGTGCCGTCGGGGATTCGGTCAGGTGTTTCGGGCCAGTTCCGGGGGCGCATTCGGAAAGCCTCAAGATGGCGTCGAATACAGTCGGCACGCTTACGCAGCAGCGAATTGAAGTTGTTGACGTGGATGCCAAGGATGGGCCTGTGTTGAAGCAGTATGTCCCAATCGGGCAGACCGGGTTGGACCTTGAATTCAGCGTCCCAACGGTGATGCTGTATGCCCCTGCGCGTGTCGCCATGCAATTCATGTCGGCTTTCCTGTTTGTGGCCGTCGCACTGGGGGCTTGGGTCCTCTATCGAGGGCTGCGACCGTTGACCCATCAGCTGGAACTGGCGCGCAATGAGGCTGCCGGAAATCTGGACCTGTTTCGCAGTGCATCCGATGCTTCCCAGGATGGCATCATGCTCCTTCGCGCAGTGCGGGATGAGGGGAACGGCATCATGGATTTCGACATTGTTTATGCCAACATGAGCGCCGTCGGAACGCTAGCCATGCGACGCTCGGACGTTGTAGGGCGTCGTTTCCTGGAACTCCCGGGCACCCATGCTGGAACGTCAGAACTCTTCGCGCGGTTCGTGGCGGTCACCGAGTCCGGACTTGCATCGGGACTTGAGTCACCGTGCTTTGCATCTCCGGATGCAAGCAAGTGGATGAGCCGCTACATCACGAAGGTGCACGATGGTGTCATGGTCGTTTCCCGAGATATCACCGATAGCCGCCACAAGGCGATGCACCTGACTGAACAGGCATTCCTCGACGCGTTGACGGGTGTGCCAAACCAGCGGGCGGCGATGGAGCGCTTGAGCATCGCCTGCAACGTGGCGAAAGAGCAGGGCACATCCGTAGCCATTGCATATTGCGACCTTGACGCCTTTAAGAGTGTCAATGACCAGTATGGGCATGCCTGCGGCGACGAACTGCTGGTCAGATTTGCGCGGACCTTGCAGACTGCGGTTCGGCACACCGATATCGTCACACGGCTCCACGGCGATGAATTCGTCGTTCTCCTTGAGGACGTCGGAACTGTCGAGGAAGCACGGCGCGTCGTGGACGGAATCCGTGCTCAGCTGGATAGGCCAGTCGACATCTGCTCCAGGACAGTCGAACTGAGCGCGAGTGTGGGTTTGGGCTTCGCAACAGGGCAGGACGCATCTCCGCACCTGCTTCTTGAGATGGCAGACTCCGACATGTATCGAGAAAAGCAGAGAAGAAAGTCATTGCACATGGGCAACGTGCCGACTGGGCCGTGAGCCGTCAGAATCAGTAGTGAGTCCGTGCCGTCTCCTCTTGTCGCGATGTGCGACCCCCTGCGTCGAGAGCGCTCGATATCAAGGGACGGTTGTTTCGGACAACAACCGCGGACCTGCCCCCTCTGCGGCCAGCGCATCCTCTGGATTGCGCAGCGGACAGTCCGAGATCGACAGACAACCGCAGCCGATACACCCGGAGAGCTGATCTCGCAACTGGGTCAATTGCACGATGCGTGCATCGAGATCTTCCGCCCAGCGGGCGGAGAGTGCTGACCAATCGCGCGCCGTAGGCGTCCGTCGTTGCGGCAGGGTGTCGAGCGCTCGGGCAATCTCCTCCAATGGAATGCCCGCCCGCTGTGCAATGCGAATGATCGCCACGCGACGCAGTACATCCCGGCGAAAGCGCCGATGGTTGCCCGCATTGCGCTCCGCGCGCAACAGCCCTTTGGCCTCATAAAAATGCAGGGTCGACACCGGGACACCGCTGCGTTCGGCGACTGCACCGACCGAGAGCAGTTGAGGGGATGGGTTGGAAGCAGCGAGACGCATGGCACTTGACCTCAAGTTATGTCGAGCTTTTAGCATGCCGTCCTGGTCGTGCCAAGTGCCTATCCGGCGCTCGCACAGGGTCGTCACAGCCGGAGGGTGTCATGGCGGGAACATTTTGGACCGATTGTCGCGTTGCCATCGGGGCGGTGATCGCGAGCAACGGCATTGCGGCAGTCGCCTACGGGTTGCTGCAGCCCGTGTTGACCATCCGCATGGAGCGCGCCGGGCACAGTGCTCTGGTGATCGGTGTTGTTGCCAGCGCCTGGGCGCTGGGTATCGTTGCCGGTAGCCCGTTCTATGCCCGGATCATCCGGCGATTCGGCACACGCCCCTCGCTGGTGCTCGGGCTGCTGGCCGCCGGGGTGTTGATGCTGCTGTTCACGACCACAGGACATGTCGCTGTCTGGGCGCTCTTGCAGTGTGTCCAGGGACTGGCCTTCGGGCATTTCTGGGTGCTGAGCGAATCACTGATCAACACCTTGGTCGATCCCAAGGCCCGTGGACGTGTGGCGGCGCTTTACGTGACGGTGCTGGGGCTTGGCGCCGCGTTGGGGCCCTTGCTGATGAACAGCGTCGGGACCACGGGCGCGCTGCCTTTCGTGCTGTGCGCCGCCCTGTTGTGGATGGGGTCGGCACCTCTACTCCTTGTGCGCCTGCCGGCGTTGACATCGCAGGAATCCGCTTCACCGCGATTCAGATCAATTGTCTCCACATTTCCCGGATTGATCGCAATCGGACTGGCAGCGGGGTTTGCGGACCATGGGCCGCAGGGTCTGCTCCCGCCGTTTGCACTGACGATGGGAGCGACCGTCCATGCAGTGTCCCTCATGCTGTTCGCGCTGGCATGTGGCCGTGCGTTGTTCGTCCTCCCCATTGGCATGCTTGCCGATCGCCACCCTGTTGACTGGGTCCTCGCCGGATGCGCGGCAGGGACCGCACTTCTGGTCGGTGGAATCTACCTTCTGTGGTCACACGCTGCGATCGTGTTGGCGCTTTGGTTTGCACTCGGGGCCTTGCTGGATGCGTTCTATGCCCTTGGGATGGCACTGATCGGTCATCGCGTTCAGACGCAAGACCTTGCGTCCGCCAATACGGCTTTTGTCGTGCTCCACAGCTTGGGCGGGTTTGCAGGTGCAGCCCTGCTCGGAGGCGCCATGGATGGCTGGGGCCCCATTGGCTATCCCATTGTGGTCGCGGCCGTTTCGCTTGCCTTGACGGTGCTGGTGTGGCCCCGCCGTGTTGGTGGCGATGCCGATTTGACCCACATGCCGATGGGCGACTGAACCTTGGCAAGCGAGCCGCGCGCGGCGTGAGGCTTGAATTTCCGTGTGTTCCAGTTGGCTCGCCGCCAATCCGGCGCATGACTCAAATCGGCATCGGCGCCAACACCAGCCGGCACATTGCCCTGAACTGGCTAGATCGAGCGTCGGCCCCAATGCTCTTGCTCCTGTCTCCTCCCGATCAGTCGGGCGAAATCATCGCTAGGGGACCAGCCTATCCACTAATCGCCGTGTTCAGTCTTGCCGAGTCACGTCTAGACGCGTCGAGCGTGAATTTGTTCGCTGTGTCTTGTAGCCGTTCTTGCTAGCATCGAATCGTGGTCATATTCGTGCGTTCAGGTGCAGCTGTATCCGGACTGCTCGTTGCTAGGAGAACGCTGAACGCGGCAGCGCCGGCCAACATGACACTGGCTCGAATTGGAGCGCGGTGGACGGGCGCTTCGGGGCGTGTCGCAACTTGTGTATCCATACCTGTGCCGCTACCGCCAGACGCGGCGTTCGACAACTTATGGCATCGTCATGATCAAGTGGGATAACGAACTCAGCATTGGCATCGATGTCATCGATCTCGAACATCGGATCATGGTCATGCTATTGCGCAAGCTCGATATCGCCGTAAAGAGCAAAGCATCGAAATCGTCGCTGATGCGGACCCTTGATGAGTTGATCGAATTTACGCAGTTCCACTTCGCGAGCGAAGAGAATCTGATGCGTGAGATTTACTACCCGGAATTGCTCGCTCACGAGCGGGTGCACTCGCATCTTCTGTCGCGTCTACATGTCGTGGCAGGCCGTATCAATCATGACCGCGACGACCCCAGTGAAGCGATCAGCTATTTGTGGGCCTGGTTTGGCTCCCACGTCCTACAGGCTGATCTGCCGATCGGAAAGCACCTTCAGTTACGCCCTCAACCCAGCCTTACCGAGCGAGCATTCGCGGATATATTTTTGGGTGGCATGCCAGCAACGCCTCAGGCAGTTGATGACGAGTGAATCAATGGAACAGCCTGCTCCAGAGTTGGTACTGTCGGCTTCGTGCTCCGCCTAGGGTGCGAGGCTGGTTTCGAGGTGTGGCGGCAATACGAGCGGCTGCTCTCGTGGACAGGCGACCACCTGGAACCGGCCATTAACGCAGTCTGTCAATTCGGCGTCGGCTCGGAAATTTTTGGATGCTGGACGAGGGCCAGTACAAAACATTCGTCGCACACTATTTGCGACGTTCACCCGCTCCGAGCGGCGTCACGCGGAGGCATCTCTGCGCAATCCCCGGGGCGCGATGCGCGGACTTTGTCGGCAAGCCAATTCGAGAGTTTTCCGGACGCGTCTTCCGCCTTCGCGCCCGAAGTGTGGATGCAGGCATGCCAGTCATCGATTTCCGTGCCTTGGTATCCCCTTTCGTGGAAGAACTGCTCAAGCGGGCAATCGCCCGACGCGGACGGATGCTGACCGCTGTTCATATGCATAAATCGCCAGTGGTATGCAAGGGCGCCAGCGTACGTCTGGATCCGGCGTGCAGCGACCTCGCACGGAAAGACAAACCCACCAAGCCAATCTGCGACTTGGCTGACAGGCATCGGTGCCGCGATGGCATAGCCCTGGGCATACTTGGCGCCGAACACCGCGGCGACTTCGAGCATGCTGTCGTCCTCGATGCCCTCGACGACCACGCTGAGTCCGAGATCCAGTCCAAGCAGCACAAGCGTCCCGATCAACGTGACTGTCTGCAGCGGACTGT
>JBAUTC010000192.1:0-3637 GCA_049582025.1 Thiomonas sp. | reverse complement strand
GGGCGGCCCGGCGGCGGCGGGTCTGACGCTTGCTGCTGTTCGGTGCGTTGTCCGCCGAGGGGGTGTCGCCAGGCTGGGGTGATCGCGCGGTGGCGGTCGCTGCCGCAACGCTTACTGCTGCGTTCTTGCGCGAGGGAGGTCAGGCCTTTGTCGCGCGCTGGTCGTGCAGCAGATTGAGCGCCTGCTGCACATTGAGGGCGCGGGAGAACACCCAGCCCTGGATCATCGGGCAGCCTGCGCGCTCCATCCACAGCAAATCGGCGGCGTTCTCCACGCCTTCGGCAATCACTTCCAAGCTGAGGGTCTTGGCCATGGTGAGGGTGGCGCGGGCAATGGCGGACTTGAAACGGTCGGTGCTCACCCCGGAGGCAATGGCGCGGTCGATCTTGATCTGCGAGACCGGCAGCCGCGTGAGATAGCCCAGATTGGAATAGCCCACGCCGAAGTCGTCCAGCGAGAGTTGCACGCCCATTTTCCGGAATTCATTGAGTACCGCGAGCAGGTCGGGGTTGTGCTCGATTTCCACGTTTTCCGTGAGTTCGAGCACCAGCCGGTCGCGCGGAATGCCGAAGTTCTCCGCCATCTCGAACACGCAGGGCACGCAGGCATTCGCATGCAATTGCCGTGGAGAGACGTTGTAGGCCATCGTGCCGGTGAAGCCCTGCTCATTGCGCAGGCGGGAGAATCCTTCCAGGGCGATGGACATCATGACCGGGCCGAAGGCGTCGAGCAGTCCGCAGTCCGCAAGGATGGAAATGAACTCGTCGGGCTGCACGCGCTCGCCATTGCCCCGTTTCCAGCGCGCCAGCGCCTCGAAGCCGGCGATTTCGTAGGCGCGGCGCAGCGTGTCGATGCTGGAGGATTCGTCGTGCAGCAGCACGCTCTGCTTGCGCGCCCAGATCGGCTGGAAATGCACTTCAAAGCGGCGATTGGTAATTGCGGCGCGCAGTTCTTCTTCCAGTTGGGACCGGCGCTCGATGCGTGATTGCAGGCCCAGCGAAAACGATTCAACACGGTTGCGCCCAAGGGTCTTGGACTCATGCATTGCCGCATCCGCGCGCCCCAGCAGTTCTGCCGTGGTGCTGCCATGTTGCGGGAACACCGCCACGCCGATGCTGCTGCTGAACTGCACGGTGCGCCCGCCGAATTCCATGGGCTCGCTGAGCTTGTCCTGCACCAGCATGGCCATGCGCATGGCCTGAGCGGGGTCGTGCGCGTCGCGGGCAAGAATCAGGAATTCGTCGCCACCGAAGCGTGCTGCCGTGTTGTTGGGGCGGGCCAATTGCACCAGACGCTGCGCGGTTTCGATCAGCACCCGGTCTCCGACGGAGTGGCCCAGGGCGTCGTTGATCAGCTTGAAGCGGTCAAGGTCAATGAACAGCACCGCAAAGCTCTGCCCGGGCGGGGTGACGTCGATGGCATCTTCCAAATGCTTCTCGAACAGGGTGCGGTTGGCCAGCCCGGTGAGCGCGTCGCGGTACGCGGCGAGTTCGAGCCTTTCCTCGTCCTTATGGGCCTTGGTGACGTCACGCACCACGCCGCGATAGCCCTGGAACAGTCCGAGGTGATCGATCATCGGTGTGGCGTCGATGCGCCACCACAGCAGCGCCTGGTCTGGACCCAGCCGAAACGGCACGACCAGATCGCGCACTTCTTCATGCTCCTCCATCAGGAAGCGCAATTGCGCCCATTCCGGCGAGAACTCCTGTCCCGGATACAGTGTGTTGAGGCTCTGCCCCACCAGATCTATGCCCGACAGGGGGGATTCCGCCGCGCGGCGCGAACTGCGCGTAATGTAGGTCAGGACGTCGTCGGTATCCGATTCCCAGAACCACTCATTCGACAACTCTGCAAGCATGCGGAACCGGCTTTCGCTGCGCACCAGGCGGGTTTGCGTCTGCCGCAGTTCGCTGATGTCCCAGGTCAGGCCGAAGATGCGCGTGGCGGTGCCGTCGGCCCCGCGCTCGCGCACCATGCCGTGGTTCATGGTGGACACCATGCTGCCGTCAACACGGATGAAGCGCGTCTCCACCGTCTGCACAAATCCATCGGATGCACTGATGCGCGCAATGGCGCGCTCCAGCGCGGGCAGATCGGCCGGCACCACATGTCCCATCCACTCGGGGATGGTGAAGGTCTTGGGTTCATGGCGATGCGCCTCGTCCAGCCAGTTTTGCTCGGCGTGCAACTGCCCGGTCTGCAAGTCGAGTTCCCAGGTGGTCAGCCCCGGGCTGGTGCGCAGCAGATCAAGCGAGGTGTCGCTGGCATGCAGCCGCGTGGTGTCCTGCATGAAGCAGAAGTAGCCCGGAATCGAACCGTCAGCGTCTGGCGGGAGTGGCACCAGCCGCACTTGCAGCCAGCGCTCGGTATTGCGGCCTGCGTGATGCTCCTGGCGTTCATACTGCGTAACCTGGCCGCGGAGCACCGATTCGATATGTGGCGTGATGGATGCAAACGTCTGCCTGTGAATAAAATCGCTCAAGGCCTTGCCGAGCAATTCCCCAGGTGTCTTGTTCAGCCACATTGCGTACGCGAAGTTGCAGTACAGCAGCCGGTTTTGCGCATCGAAACACCCCACCATCAATGGCAAATGTTCGGCCCACTGTGCGATCTCCTGGCACCAGGAATCAGCAGACTTTGGACGCGTTTCGTGACCCATTCGCCGGATAGTGGAGTGGAAAATCAGTGGAGAGGTGAGGGTGGATTAGCATGAACTTCGACCCTGGGGTCACGGCACCTCGATCCGCAACTTTGTAAAGTCTAAGCGAGGCTGCGGCCCGTCGGTCTGCAGAATGATTCCGGAATGAAAAAAACGTCATAATTTGAAACAGTTTGGGCTGCGCCGAAACGGGGCGGCACAATCCCTTGACTGTTCTGGTGCCTCCCGCGATGGTGGCCGCGCGGAAAAGGCAGACAAATAAAAAAACTGGAGAGCGTATGAAGGGCGTAAAAGGGGCTTGTGGCTATGCTGCCACGCTGGGCTTGGTCGCGTTGCTCGCGGGCTGTGGTGGCGGTGGGGGCGGCGCCACGCCAACGGCGCAATGCACCGCCGATTGCCTCTCGGGTCAGGTGCAGGATGGTTCAGGCTCCGGTGTTTCCGGGGTGTATGTCACGGGCACCAATCCGGCCACGGGCCAGACGTGCTCCACTTCCGTTGGCACGACGTCCAGCGCAGGAAGTTATGAGTTGTCCGCCAGCAACTGTGGCGGATCGTCCGTCATCGTCAGCGCGCCAGTCGGCGGCGGAACGGTTGTGAACAGTTGCACAGTCGGTCAGACGTGCAACCTCAACCCTGGCACCACCACGTCAGTCGCTGCCTATGCGGGAACCTGGACGGCGAATTACAGCTCAAGCACCGCAGGGGGCGATTCCGGAACCTGTACCGCGTTCGTGGTGCAGCAAGATGGCACAATCGCGCCGCCGACAGCGCCTGCAACGACTAACTGTACTTCGACGCAGTTGGGTCCATTTACGTTGAACGGAACGGTGGATCAGCTGGGCATCTTCAAGGGAACGACGACGTTGAAAGCCACCTATGTCGGCACTTTCAATGCTGCGAATCGTTCCGCCGTTGGCACCTGGACGAACCCTACTAGTGGTGGCAGCGGTACCTGGGCGGCCACACTGACGGCGCCAG
>JBAUTC010000191.1:0-5060 GCA_049582025.1 Thiomonas sp. | reverse complement strand
GCACTCGGTGTGGCCGCGCTCAGTGTCAGGCCAGCCGTCTGCGGAGCAACGCAAGCACCCAGAACCAGACCACCCACGGTGGCGCCGGTGCCCATGAGGCGGATGCCGAACATGCCGCTGCTGTTTCCGCAATTCACGCCGTCGTTGTGTTGCGAATTGATTTGCGAAATTTGCGCCCAGCCAGGCTCGCTGCCCTGTGGCACCAGTACCGCATCGAACCGGGTCAGCACGCCGCCCGATTGTGTGCGGCCGCCCATGCGCAGGCCATAGCCGATGGCGGCGCCTGTGGTGTTGGCGACCGACGATGCGCTGCTCGCGGGTGCACTGGGGCTGGACACCGGCGGATTGCCACCGATGACGAAACCGCTTGGCAGCAGTCCGGCCTTGCCGGCCAGCACATACGTGTTGCCCTGGCCGTCATTCACCGTCAGGGTCATGAGATTGCCGACGATCACGCCGGTCACGCTGCCATTTGCCGAACTGACGTTGCCGCTGGCGTCGACGGTGACCGGTGTGTTCAGAATGGCCGGGGGCAGGGCGCTGGCGGGTGTTGGAACGGATGCGGCGGAAGCGGTGGAGGCCGGCGGGGAGGGCAGCATGGGCAACGTGCTCATGCCTGATTGCGCTAGCACGCCCTCCAGGCTGTAAGTGCCGGCGGTCACGGCCGGAGTGCCTTGCTCCAGCACGTCCCCAAGGTCGAGTTCCGGAGCCCAGCGCTCATCCGAAGAGATGTATTGCATCAGGGTCTTGAGGTTGCTGTTGCAAGCCGATCCCAATGTGGTGGAAGCCGAGCTGAGGGTGCTGGAAGTACCGCTGGCCAGTCCCTGCTTGGCGATGTCGTGCGCCATCTCCTCGGTGTCCTTGTAGTGGGCAGGGCGGACGCAATAGCCATCGGCCACGGCCTTGATGGCAGCTGACAACGCGAGGATGTCGTCGTGATGCTGTGACAGCAAGGTGGCATACAAGGTCGGTGTCAGGTTGGCATAGCTGCCCCCCGCGGCGATATAGACCGCCAGTGCCGCCGTGGTGACCTGGCTGATGACCAGGTTGGGCAGGTTGCTTGCAGTGAGCGATCCCGCAGCCAGAACGGCACTGCTCGTGCCCAGATACGCGGTGAGGATCACCTGACCGTCAGGCGAGGTGGCATTGGCGAACAGGGGAGCCGACGTGTTGGGCAATGTCGCCTGGACCGTGTAGTTGCCGCTCGAATCGGCGGTGGCGGTGCCGACAACGACCGAGCCGGACTGGCCCATGGGCGCGCCGGTGGTGAAGGTCACCGCAGCGTTGGAGATGGGGGCGTCGATCACGGCCCCTTTGAGCGTGGTGTTGGCTGCGGTGGGATTGATCTGCGCTGTGCCGCCCCCTCCACCTCCGCAGGCGCTCAGGCTTAGTGCCAAAGCTGCCGCGACGGGCAGGAGTTTGCGGGTGGGGCGTGAGCGGTGATGCGATGAGTGCATGATGGTCTCCCAGGAGTGTGGTTGGCTGAGTCGCATGGCGATGCGTCGTTGAATAATATATGGGAAAAAATAACAGGCAATAAAAATTTTGCGCTAAACTTCGATCAACACCACGCTTTCCAAATCCAGCCATCATGGGACGCCCTCCGCGCCGTCTGCCCTCCACCCGCCCGCCCGAGCATCCGTTGCCTGCTGCGGAAGACCTGTTGCGCGCCCTGACTCAGGTCATGGCTCCGCTGGCACGTCTGCTTCTGGCAGGTGGCCTGGACTACACCCGTCTGGCAGCAGAGCTCAAGCCCGTGTTCATCGAACAGGCGCGGCTGGAGTTGGTGCGCTCGGGGCAGAAGGACACGGATTCAGCCATCAGCCTGCTCAGCGGAGTGCATCGCAAGGACGTGCGCGAATGGCGTCAGAATGGTTTGACCGGCCGGATCGCACAGCAGATGTCGATCAGCTCGCAGGTGTTCGCGCGCTGGGTACAGGACCCGCTTTACCGTGATCGACGCAAACGTCCCAAGCCGTTGCCGCGCTTGGGGCCCGCGCCATCTTTTGAATCGCTGGCGCGCAGTGTCACGCAGGACGTTCACCCTTACACAGCATTGAACGAGCTGTTGCGCCTCGGACTCGTGACGGTGAAGACCGACAAGGGGCAGGAGCTGATCGTTCCGCATCAAGACGGTTTCGTGCCGCCGGCGGGCTCGCGGGATCTGCTGGATCTGTTTGGTGCGAATCTGTCCGACCATGCAGCAGCGGCTGTCGGCAATCTGCTGGGCCAGCCTCCGCAACTGGAGCAGAGCGTGTTCGCCGAGGGCGTCACGCCTGCATCGGCGCAGGCTTTGAGCGAGCTGGCGCGCAAGCTCTGGGCGCAGGCCCGAAGCGAGATGATTGTCGAGGCCAGGCAGCGCTATGAGGCCGATCAGGGCCGCGAAGATGCCACATGCCGCCTGCGTTTTGGTACCTATTACTGGACCGAGGATGTGTCCCGAGGAACGCCTCCATCCGACCAAGCGGCGACGGGAGAGGAACGTGATGATGCATAGAAATTTCTTGGGCAGACGGGGCGCCGCGGCGCTGGTCCTCCTGACCGCGCTGCTGGCGTCTTGCGGCGGCGGGGGCACGATTGCTTCGAATGGCGGCGTCGGCACTGGCGGCACAGGAATCTCCACCGGCACAGTCACGGGCTTTGGCAGTGTGGTGCTGGACGGTACGGCTTATAACAGTGCAAGCCCGATTTACTACGCCGGCACCGATCAGGATGAAGAAGTGCAGACTGCATCCACTGCGGTGGACCTCGGCGACCAGCTGGAAATTCGGCTGGATGCACAGGGGCTCCCCAGCAAGGTCGTGATCGACCCCGAACTGATGGGGACCGTGGAAAATCTCGGCGCGGGCAGCTTTACCGTGAACGGCGTTGCCGTTCGGGTCAACAGCAGCACTACGGCGGGGCCGGTCACTTATTACGCCGGGCTGAGTGATTTCTCCGGATTGCGCAACGGGATGCAGGTGGAAGTGCACGGGGCCTATGGTCAAGGCGCAGGCGGACAGGGCTATGTCCAGGCCACGCGGATCGAACAGTTGCCGGCGAACAATCCAGTGACGCGACTGACCGGAATTGTCAGCAATCTCAACGCGGCAAGCGGCACCTTCCAGATTGGCACGTCGTTGGTGCAGACGAGCACATCGACCTTGCTCACCCCATCGGGTCTTGCACTGGCGAATGGGCAACTGGTGAATGTCTGGAGCAATGTGCCACCCGCGGCCAGCGGCGCGGTGCGCGCGGGAGCGGTGAATGTGCGCACCCTGCTTGGGGTGTCCGGGCCGGCGCAGGTGGGCGGGCTGGTGGCGCAGTTGTCGGGCAAGCGCTTTCAGGTCTCCGGCATTCCTGTCGATGCCAGCGCGGCGGGGCTTGCGAGCGCATTGCAGGGACTGACGGACGGTGAGTATGTGGTCGTGCAGGGCAATGCCGATGCGTCGACCGGCGTGTTGACCGCGACGTCGTTGCGCGCCTATGCAAGCCAACCGGCCCAGGTGGAGCTGCGCGGCACGATCACCGGTTTCGTGGGACCGGGCAATTTCCTGGTTCGCGGCGTGCCGGTGGACGCGTCTGGAGCAGGCGTGGTGTTTACGGGCGGTTCGGCCGCCTCCTTGGGCAACGGCGTGTTCGTTGACATCGTCGGCAATGTCGCTAGCGGCAGCGGCAATGTGGTGACGGCAAGCAGCGTGACTGTGCAGAGCCAGGCGCCCGATGGTGGCACGGTGGACTATCAAGGCACGGTCAGCGCGGTCGATCCGGCAGGCGGCACCTTCACCCTCACATCGCAGGATGGCGGCACGACCAGCACGTTCCAGGTTACCCTCGCCCCCAATGCGGTGTTCAGTAACGGAACATCAGCGCAACTGGTCGCTGGGGCCAGCGTGGAGATCGAAGCGACCAATACCGCCAGCGGACTGCTGGCGTACAGCGTGTCGTTCCAGGGTGTGACAGTTCCATCGGGCTCCGGCAGCGGATCCACTCCCACGCTGGAGACCAAGGGCACGGTCTACAACCTCGGGGCCAGCAGCTTCGAGGTCAATGCCCTGACCATCCAGATCAACGGCGTCATACCGAGTGGCGGAACGCTGACCAATGGGGCAAAGGTGGAAGTGAGCTTCATCCAGTCGGGTGGCTCGTACCTGGCTCAGAAGATCAGTCTCGATCAATGATCGAGACGCATGAAGACGCCCCGCCGGACGCGGAGTCACCGCGCTGGCGGGCGTGGGCCGTTTTCGATCGAGGGCTGTCCCGATGCAGACTGCGCGCAGCATCGGCCCGCGCATTCTGCCGATGCTTCCCCGAGATCAGCCGCCGAAATACCCCGGAATGATTTTCTCGTGTGACGTCGCCGGGTTGTCGGCCAGCAGCTTCTTGTCGGTGGTGACGATGATGAGTCCGGCCATCGGGTCGCCGAAGCCATGGACGGTCGGACGCTTTTTCGGCACGGTACGCGCGCCGGGTTCCTTCACAAGTTCGGCATGCACCGAGCAGTAATAGAACTTCAGTCCAGGATGCCTGAACGAAATCGCGTAGGTACTCACCGGATGCCCCGGGCCGGGCGTTCCCTGCACCGCACCGTTGAAGCGGGTACTGGTTTTTCCGGTGCTCGGGTTGTAGCCGATGATGGTGTGCTCGCCGGTGTCCTGGTCGACGAACACCACGTCTTGTCCGGGGCGCACAGCCACCACGTTTTCCAGGAACATGTTGGCACCGTTCATGTGCACGTACACCGGCGCGGCGTGGGTTTTTGCGGCAGTGGCGGCGTGGCTGATTGGTGCAAGCAGCAGCGTGGCGGCTGCCAGTACCGCGGCGGTCGATGTGTTGCGCGACAGGGCGCGCGGGCGTAGGGATGTGTGCAAGTTGTTCTCCTTGGCGATGGTGGTATGAGGGACAACCAACGGCGTCCACCGCGCCGCGCTGGCTGTGTTGAAAATGGCAGGGCTTTGAGTCTGCATGGGTGCGCCAGGTTCTGCCGACCGCTCATGCCGAGACGCAGCGCCAACCCGGCGTTCGTCTGTCCCAGACCCTGCGCAGTGAATGTGCGTCGCCATGCTGCGCTGCGGCGACTG
>JBAUTC010000190.1:0-7004 GCA_049582025.1 Thiomonas sp. | reverse complement strand
GGCGTCGGCGTCGCGCCGGCCAGCGACGTGGGCGGCGGCACCAGCCTGTGCCAGTTGCGTACCCTGGCCGACGGCTACAAGGTGCTCGCGCTGCAGGGCCAGCGCCTGACCGCCTGGCAGGGCCTCTACGCTGCCACGCGCGGCGCGGCGCGCGTGCTGGAACTGGAGCACGAGATCGGTCATTTCACTTCCGGAGCCGTGGCCGACGTGGTGGTATGGCGCTGGGCCGAAGGCGCCGTGCAGCAACGCCGGCAGGAGATGGCACGCAGCTTGCATGAACGGTTATTCGCATGGATGACACTCGGCGATGAGCGCAACGTCGCCGCCACCTATGTGCGCGGCAGGTTGTTGTACAAAGCCCCTTGATTTCAACCGGGGCGGATCGGAATTCAACAAGTTCGAGAGGATGACGTGCTGGTATGCAAAGGAAATGCGTTGCGGACGAGATGCCGTTCATCCAGGCAATGTGCATGAAGCGCGGAGGGACCGACGCCAGGGCATGTCAACGGCGCTGCGCAGATGCGCAAGGCCGCGTATAGGACAATCCGGATTCAACCTTCACGCGCCAAACTCGATTCCACCCATGCGGCTCGCGCTCGAACACATCAGCAAGTCCTATCCCGGCGTCAAGGCGAACGACGACATCAGCCTGGCGGTCACCGCCGGAGAAATTCACGCTGTGCTCGGTGAGAACGGCGCGGGCAAATCGACACTGATGAAAATCATCTACGGCGCGGTGCAGCCCGACGCCGGACAGATCGTCTGGAATGGCGCTGCGGTGCGCATGAAAAACCCGGGCATGGCGCGCGAGCTGGGCATTGCCATGGTGTATCAGCACTTCTCGCTGTTCGACACACTCACCGCGGCGGAAAACATCTGGCTTGGCCTGGGGCGCGGCATCTCGCTGGCCCAGGTCGAGGCGCGCATCACAGACATCTCCCACCGCTACGGCCTGGACTGTGCGCCGCGCCGTCCGGTGCATACCCTGTCGGTGGGCGAGCGCCAGCGGGTGGAAATCATCCGCTGCCTGCTGGCGGATCCCAAGCTGCTCATCCTCGATGAACCCACCTCGGTGCTGACACCGCAGGCGGTGGACAAACTGTTCGTCGTGCTGCGGCAGCTCGCGGCGGACGGTTGCAGCATTCTCTACATCAGTCACAAGCTCGACGAAATCCGCAGCCTGTGCCACAACTGCACCGTGCTGCGCGGCGGACGGGTGAGCGGGCGCGTCGATCCTGCAATGGAAACCGAGGCCAGTCTGTCACGCCTGATGATCGGCTCCGATCCGCCGGAGCTGCAGCATCGGCCTTCGCAAGTCGGCGAGGTGCTGCTGGACGTGAAAGACCTCGACCTGCCGGGCGATGGCGAATTCAGCGTGCCGCTGGCCCAGCTGAGCTTGCAGGTGCGCGCCGGGGAAATTCTGGGCATCGCCGGGGTGTCTGGCAACGGTCAGCAGGAACTGCTGGCTGCGCTCTCCGGCGAAGATCGGCGTGCGCAGCCGCAGGCGGTGCAGTTGTTGGGTCAGCCCATCGGCGCGCTCGGGCCGGGACAGCGACGCAAGCGTGGGTTGCATTTCATTCCTGAAGAACGCCTGGGCCGGGCCACGGTTCCGGTCATGTCGCTGGAGCAGAACATGCTCCTCACCGCGCGCATGTCCGAGGCCAGTTCGAACGGTCTGATCCGCAAACAGGCCCTGCGCGAGCAGGCGCAGGAGGTGATCGCGCGTTTTGGCGTCAAGGCCAGTGGACCGCAGGCGGCGGCGCGCAGCCTGTCGGGGGGCAATCTGCAGAAATACATCGTGGGCCGCGAAATTCTGGGCCGTCCCCGTGTGCTCATCGTGGCGCAACCCACCTGGGGCGTGGACGTGGGAGCTGCCGCGCAGATCCGCGCCGAATTGCTGGCGCTGCGCGATGCGGGCTGCGCGCTGCTGGTCATTTCCGAAGAACTCGACGAGCTGTTCGAAATTGCCGACCGTCTGCAGGTCATTGCGCGCGGCAAGCTCTCGCCCTCCATCGCTCGTGCCGAGGCCACGGTGGAACAGATCGGCACCTGGATGAGCGGGCTGTGGCCGCAGGCCGACGCACCTGCTGCCAACAACGCATTGGAGACCCCACATGTTGCGGCTTGAACCCCGGGGCGAAGCCTCGCGGCTGATGGTGTGGCTGTCGCCGCTGCTGGCGCTGGCCATCACGGTGGCGTTTGGCATCGGTATTTTTCTGGCCATGGGCAAGAGCCCGGTCCACGGCTTGAGCATGTTTTTCTGGGAGCCGCTCAAGAGTGCGTACAACCTGTCCGAGCTGGCGCTCAAGGCCACACCGCTCATCCTCATCGGTCTGGGGTTGGCGGCGTGCTATCGCAGCAATGTGTGGAATATCGGCGCGGAAGGACAGTACATCCTGGGCGCAATTTTTGGCGGTGGCGTGGCGCTGCTGGCCGGAGACAACACCTCGCACGCCATCGTGCTGCCCATTCTGCTGGCCGGCATTCTGGGCGGCATGGTGTGGGCGGCGCTGGTGGCTGCGCTGCGCGACTGGTTCAACGCCAATGAAATTCTGGTCAGCCTCATGCTGGTGTATGTCGCGCAGTACCTGCTCGACTATCTGGTCTACGGCCCGTGGAAGGACCCGGAGGGCTACAACTTTCCGCAGACCAAGATGTTTGCCGATCCCACCCTGCTCAGACATCTGATCGAAGGCACCCGGCTGAACTGGGGCTTCCCCGTCGCGCTGGTGGCTGTGGCGCTGGTGTGGCTGTTCCTGTTCCGCAGCGTGGCGGGCTTTCGCCTGCAGGTGGGCGGGCTGGCGCCGGGCGCGGCGCGCTATGCCGGGTATTCCTCGCGCAAGGCGTTGTGGACGGTACTGCTGATGTCCGGCGGTTTTGCGGGGCTGGCTGGTGCGTTCGACGCCATCGGCCCGCTGCAGCAGCTCACGCCGCAGGTGTCGCAGGGCTACGGCTTCGCTGCGATCATCGTGGCGTTCGTGGGACGGCTCAATCCCATCGGTATCGTGCTGTCCGGGGCGCTCATGGCGATGTTCTATATCGGCGGGGAGCTGGCGCAGTCGCGCATGGGACTGCCCAACGCGATGACTGGCGTGTTTCAGGGACTGCTGCTGTTCTCTCTGCTCGCCTGCGACACCCTGATCTACAACCGCATCCGCTTCAAGCGCTGAAGGAACCCCGCATGGACATGACGGCTTCTCTCATCGCCACGACGCTCAGCGCCGGTACGCCGCTGGCGCTGGCGGCGCTTGGTCTGCTCATCAACGAAAAATCCGGCGTGGTCAACCTCGGCGCCGAGGGCATGATGCTCATGGCCGCCGTGATCGGCTTTGCCGTGGCGCTGCATACCGGCAACCAGTGGGCGGCCTTCGGCGCTGGCGCGGTGGCTGGCGCGCTGCTGGCCGGGGCGCTGGGCCTGCTTGTCATCTGGCTCAACACCAACCAGTACGCCACCGGTCTGGCCCTCACGCTTTTCGGCGCGGGGCTGTCGGCCTTCATCGGTATCGACTATGTGGGCAAGACCCTGCCCAACTTTCAACCGCTGGACATTCCGGTGCTGAGCCATCTGCCCTTTTTCGGCGCGGCGCTGTTCCGCCAGCACGTCATGGTGTATCTCACCATTCTTCTGGCCGTCGGGCTGATCTGGTTTCTCGATCGCACCCGTGCCGGGCTGGTACTGCGCGCTGTGGGCGAGTCGCCCGAGTCGGCGCATGCGCTCGGCTATCCGGTTCGCCGCATCCGCCTGTTGGCGCTGATGTGCGGCGGCGCGCTGGTGGGGGTGGCTGGCGCCTATCTGTCGGTGATCTACACCCCGCTTTGGGTGCAGGGCATGACGGCGGGGCGCGGCTGGATCGCGCTGGCGCTCACCACCTTCGCCACCTGGCGTCCGGCACGCGTGCTGCTCGGGGCCTATCTGTTTGGCGGCGTCACCATGCTGCAGTTCTTCTTCCAGGGCAGCGGTGTGCAGGTTCCGTCGCAATTCTTGTCGATGTTGCCGTACATTGCCACCGTGGTGGTGCTGGCGCTGATGTCGCGCAATCCGCTGTGGATCCGCGTGAACATGCCGTCGTCGATTGGCAAACCGTTTACCCCGGGGGGGTGAATTCACCCCAAGGTGGGCACGAATTTTGTATACAGTTTCATCTCATTTTTACGGAGGACTTCATGTTCACAAAGCGATTGAAAAAACCCCTTGTCGCGCTGGCCGCCGTGGCCGGATTGATGAGCCTGGCTGCCGCGCCCGCGCGGGCGTCGGATCCGCTGAAAATCGGCTTCGTCTACGTCGGCCCGGTGGGGGATGCCGGCTGGAGTTTTGCCCACAACCAGGCGCGTCTGGCGCTGCAGTCCAAGTTCGGCGACAAGATCAAGACCCAGTATGTGGAAAGCGTGCCCGAGGGCCCGGATTCTGCGCGCGTGTTCCGCGATCTGGCACAGCAGGGCGACGGCCTGATTTTCGCCACCAGTTTCGGCTATATGGAATCGGTGCTGCGTGTGGCCAAGGACTTTCCGAAGGTCACGTTCGAGCATGCCACCGGTTATAAGACGGCCAGAAACGTCGGCACCTACGATGCCCGTACGTATGAAGGCGCGTACCTAGCCGGCGTGCTCGCTGGCGGCATGACCAAGACCAATGTGCTCGGCGTCGTGGGTTCGGTGCCCATTCCCGAGGTGATCCGCAATATCGACTCCTTCACCCTTGGCGCGCAGTCGGTCAACCCCAAGATCACCACCAAAGTGGTGTGGGTGAACAAGTGGTTCGATCCGCCGAAGGAAACTGAAGCCGCTACCTCGCTCATCAATCAGGGCGCGGACGTTCTGTTCCAGAACACCGACTCGCCTGCCGTGCTGCAGACTGCCGAGAAGATGGGCAAATACGGCTTTGGCTGGGACAGCAATATGACCAAGTTCGGCCCCAAGGCACACCTGGCTTCGGCCACCATCAACTGGGCGCCGCTGTATGAAATGGTGACCGACGAGGTGCTCAAAGGTACCTGGAAATCGCAGCAATACTGGTGGGGCATGAAGCATGACACCATTCAGCTGCAGGGCATCAACCCCGCTGTGCCGGAGTCGCTGAAAAAGACCGTGCTCGAACGCGAAGCCGGGCTGAAAAGCGGCGGCTTCAACATCTGGAAAGGCCCGATCGTCGACCAGTCCGGCAAGGTCATGGTGGCCGCGGGCAAGGTGGCCGATGACAAATTCCTCCATGGCATCACGTTCTATGTCAAGGGTGTCGAAGGCAAGGTGCCTGGCCAGTAAAACGCCTCAGGCATGATTGCCGCCATGCGGGCCTGAAGCACCGGGCTTGCATGGCGGTTTTTGTTTTGACTTCCACATCAGATCTATCAAGAGACCATGGACGCCTCATCCTTTAACGACATTCCTGCCGAACGGCTTGACGCGCTTCTGGCCATGAGCCCCAAGGCGGAGCTGCATGTACACATCGAGGGCACGCTCGAACCGGAGCTGATCTTCGCCCTGGCGCGGCGCAACGGAGTGGTTTTGCCGTATGCCGACGTAGAGGCGCTGCGCCAGGCATATGCATTCACCGATCTGCAGTCCTTCCTTGATCTGTATTACGCCGGTTGCGATGTGCTGCGCACCGAGCAGGATTTTTTTGATCTGGCGTGGGCTTACTTTGAGCGGGCGGCGCAAGACCATGTGGTGCGTGTCGAACCGTTTTTCGATCCGCAAAGCCATACGGCGCGCGGCATCGGTTTCGAGGTGTTCATGCCCGCGTTCATCCACGCGGCGCAGCGTGCGCAGGACGAACTTGGCTTGAGCGTCGGGTGGATTCTCAGCGTGCTACGCCACCTGCCCGAAGACGACGCCCTGCGGACGCTGGACGCCGCCATGCCCTGGATCGATCATGTCATCGGCCTCGGCCTCGATTCGTCCGAGCGCGGCAATCCGCCGGAAAAGTTCGCCCGGGTATTCGCCCGCGCCGCCGAACTCGGTCTGCACCGCGTGGCGCATGCCGGTGAGGAAGGCCCGCCGGAGTATGTGCGCAGCGCGCTGGACGTGCTGGGCGCCGAGCGCATCGACCATGGCGTGCGCGCGGCCGAAGACCCACAGCTGATGCAGCGCCTGGCGCATGAGCAGGTGCCGCTGACCGTCTGTCCATTCTCGAACGTCAGGCTGTGCGTGGTCTCCGACCTGGCGCAGCACAACCTGCCACAGCTGCTCGCAGCAGGGTTGAAGGTCACGGTCAACTCGGACGATCCGGCGTATTTCGGCGGTTACGTCAACGACAACCTGCTGCAACTCTTTGCAGCCCAGCCTGCGCTGGCGGCGCCACAGGCCTACCAGCTGCTGCGCAACAGCCTGGAAGCGAGTTTTGCCGCCGATGCCGACAAGGCGCTTTGGACCGCGCAGCTTGATGCGCAATGGTTGGCCGCGAGGAGCGCGGTGTGAAAGCGTCACACCCGGATGAGTCCCGGGAGATTGCGGAAACCCGCGCGTGGGTGAACCGTGTGGTCATCGGTCTGAATCTGTGTCCTTTCGCCAAGGCGCCCCAGGTCAAGGGGCGCGTTCGCTATGTCACCAGCGATGCGGTCCGCACCGAGGATCTGCTGACTGCCTTGATCGACGAGCTCAAGCTGCTGGCGGCTGCGCCGATGGACGAGGTGGAAACCACGATGCTGATTCACCCTCGGGTGCTCAACGATTTTGTGCTGTACAACGATTTTTTTGACGTGGCCGAAGGTGCGCTCGACGCGCTTGGCCTGGTCGGCACGCTTCAGCTGGCGAGCTTTCATCCGCAATATCAGTTCGCCGGGACGTCGCCCCACGATGTGACCAATGCGACCAACCGCTCGCCGTATCCGATGCTGCACCTGATCCGTGAAGACAGCATCGACCGCGCTGTCGCTGCGTTTCCAGACGCCGAAAAGATCTACAAGACCAATATGGACACCATGCGCCGCCTGGGCGCCGAAGGCCTCTCCGCACTGCTGAAACAGTGCCGCGATGACGCCGAGCGTACCGATCGTTGACTTGCGTGC
>JBAUTC010000189.1:0-2510 GCA_049582025.1 Thiomonas sp. | reverse complement strand
GCGGCTGGCGTGCACTTCGAAGACCAGCTCGCTTCGGTGAAAAAGTGCGGTCACATGGGGGGCAAAGTGCTGGTGCCGACCCGCGAAGCCGTGGCCAAGCTCGTCGCCGCGCGTCTGGCTGCGGACGTGATGGGCGTCCCCACTGTGCTGGTGGCCCGCACGGACGCCGAAGCCGCTGACCTCGTCACTTCCGACGTGGACGACAACGACAAGTCTTTCTGCACCGGCCAGCGCACCGTCGAAGGCTTCTATCGCACCAAGCCAGGCTTGCAGCAAGCGATCGCCCGAGGCCTGGCCTACGCGCCCTATGCCGATCTGGTGTGGTGCGAAACCGGCAAGCCCGACCTGGCGTTCGCCAAGGCATTTGCCGATGCCATCCATGCCAAATTCCCCGGCAAGATGCTGGCATACAACTGCTCGCCCTCGTTCAACTGGAAGAAGAATCTGGACGATGCGACCATCGCCAAGTTCCAGAAGGAACTCGGCGCCATGGGCTACAAGTTCCAGTTCATCACCCTGGCTGGCTTCCACGCGTTGAATTACTCCATGTTCAACCTGGCTTACGGCTACGCCCGCAACCAGATGAGCGCTTTCGTGGAACTGCAAGAAGCCGAGTTCGCCGCCGCGCCCAAGGGCTTTACCGCCGTCAAGCACCAGCGCGAAGTGGGTACGGGCTATTTCGACGCGGTGACCACCACCATCGAAAACGAATCCTCCACCGCTGCGTTGAAGGGTTCGACTGAAGACGAACAGTTCTTCGACAAGAAGGTGGCTTGATACTCAACAGGAGAAGAGCGGGCATGGCCCGCCGAGGAGACACGGCCACCGCGAGGTGGCCGTTTTTTTTCCAGGATGTGATGGATCCTGCGCATTTCAGAGTGCGCACGCGGTCACAGCGTCTTGGCGCTGCCGCGCGGCGGCCAAAGCAGACGCCAGATGGAGATGCCGCTGACAAGGATGAGCGCCACGGCAACCACCAGCCCGGATGCATTGATCCACCAGATTCGTTGCGGGGACAGGCCTTGTGCGACGGGTTTCAGGCCGCTGCATCCGGGCAGCAAAGCCGATCCGGTCGACCAGCCTGTGCAAGCGATGGACAGGCCCTCCGTGGAAAGCCCAATGAAACCTAGAAGCAGCAGAACCCAGGTGAAGCGGGTGTTCAGGCGGAAGCCCAGCAGCAACATCAACGCGAACAAGGTGGCGGGCAGTCCGGCCCACACTGCCACGCCCTGGAACAGCGCCGCGCAGAATGCCATTGCTCACACCGTCTCAGGCATTGGGCTTGGGTTTCGCTGTATACGTTACGAAGTGATAGGCCCAGCCATCGGGTGACGTGTGCGACTGGCGCGCCGTTTCGGTGTAGCGGCTGCGCTCCCAGTCGGGAAAGCGGGTATCGCCGTCGAAAGCATGATCAATCTCGGTAAGCTCAAGCACATCAGCCATGGGCAGCGCCTGGGTATACAGTTGCGCGCCGCCGATGACAAACACCTTCGCGTCGTTGGCCACCAGTTGCATCGCGGCAGGCAACGAGTCCGCGTGCTCGGCGCCAGCCGCCTTCCAGTCGGCCTGGCGGCTGATGACAATATTGCGCCGTCCGGGAAGAGCCCGCCCCAGCGAATCCCAGGTCCGCCTTCCCATCAGAATGGAATGGCCGAGGGTGAGGCGCCTGAAGTGTTGCAGGTCGGCAGGCAGGTGCCAAGGCATGCCGCCGTCCTTGCCGATGATGCCGTCACGCGCGACGGCTGCGATCAGAATCAACTGTGTCATGCTGAGCAACCGAGCGCCCGCACGGCCGCCCGAAGGGCGCGAGCGCCCCCTCGGGGGGCAGCGAACGCAGTGAGCGTGGGGGCAACCATCACACGGCAACCGGCGCCTTGATCGCCGGGTGGTGCTGGTAATTCTTCACGACAAAATCCTCGAAGGTGTAGTCGAACAGGCTTTCCGGCTTTCGGGCGAATTCCAGCGTGGGGTAGGGGTAGGGCGCGCGGCTGAGTTGCTCCTGCACTTGCGCGAAGTGGTTGCTGTAGAGGTGGCAGTCGCCTCCGGTCCAGACGAAGTCGCCTGGCAGCAGGTCGGTCTGTTGCGCGATCATCAGGGTGAGCAGCGCGTAGCTGGCGATGTTGAATGGCACACCGAGAAAAATGTCTGCGCTGCGCTGATAGAGCTGGCAGCTCAAACGTCCAGGCTCGCCAGGATGGCGGGCCGGACCGACATAGAACTGGAAGAAGGCATGGCAGGGCGGCAGCGCCATTTCAGCGATCTGTCCCACGTTCCAGGCGCTGACGATCATGCGTCGCGAATCCGGCTGGGTGTGCAGTTGCCTGAGTACTTCGCTGATCTGGTCGATGGAGCGGTGCGGGTCGTCGGCGGTGGGCGCTGGCCAGGAGCGCCATTGCACGCCGTAGATCGGCCCCAACTCGCCGTCGGCACGTGCCCATTCGTCCCAGATGCTTACGCCGCGCTCCTGCAGCCAGCGCACATTCGACTCGCCGCGCAGGAACCACAGCAGC
>JBAUTC010000188.1:0-1635 GCA_049582025.1 Thiomonas sp. | reverse complement strand
GGTCTGCTTCGGCCGACACAGCCGCCCATGGCAATGCGACCGGCCCACCGATTTCAACCATAGCGACCTATCGCGAGCCTAATATCAATCTGCAGAACCCGTGGCTGTTGGTGCCGAGCCCGGCTTGAAGCGCCTTGCCAACTGATCTTGCCCCGGTATTCCCGGACCCGTCCTATTCGCTATGTGATGCCAGGTCCTTCGTGGACTGCTGGCGCTCCTGTGCGGCCTGATGCCGCCTGAACTCCCGGGGTGAGCGCATTCTCAACGATGAGTGCGGATGCACCTCGTTGAAGTGCTCGAAGGCTGCAGGCAACTGCGCCATCACAGTGGCGGCGTCACGCAGGTCCATGCGGGCCACATCATCGCGCTTAAACGTGTTGACGAAGCTCTCGGCCATGCCGTTGCTTTGCGGGCTGCACACTGGCGTGTTGATCGGTTTGAGCCCCAGTGATCGTGCCACGGATCGCGTATCGGCGGCGATGTAGGCGCCGCCGTTGTCGGTGAGGAACTCCAGCCGATGGCTCGCAGGCACGGCTTCGACCGTGCCAAAGCGCTTTTCCACCGCCTCGATCAGCATCTCGCGCACAGGCTCCCCTGGCAGGCCCTTACCCGCCCAAGCACGCCAGGCCATCACCTCGCGATCGCAGCAATCCTTGGTGAACGTGGCTGTCACCGTCTGGCCAGAGTCGCACTTGATCTCCAGACCATCTGAGCACCAGCGCAGGTCACTCTGTGTGACAGCCACCTTGCCTTCATGCATGCGGCTGGACTGGCGCCGCCGTGGCGCCTTGGGCAGCAGCAGGCGCGCTTGCGCCATCACGCGGTAGGCGCGCTTGGGATTGACCCGCGCATCGCCCAGCGCAGCACGTCGGCGATTCACCAGCGCGCACGCGCGCCGGTAACCGTAGCTGGGGAGCGCGGCAATCTGCTCTCGGATTTCGCCCAGCAACTGCGCATCGCCGGCAGGTGTGCGACCCCTGCGCCCATCTTTCCAACCGTCTGGACGATGGTGCAGGTCGTGCACATGCGAGCGCGCCAGCCCCAACACCCGGCAAACCGCCTTCAACGGTCTTCCCCGGGCAACAAGGGCGAGCGCGCAATCCACTTTTTTTCAGCGGCACACTCCACGGCTTCCTTGAGAATTTCATTCTCCAGGGTCTTCTTGCCCAGGATGCGCTGCAGCTTGGCGATTTCGGCACGCGCTGCAGCCAGCTCCGACGCAGGCACCACCGCTTCACCAGCAGACACTGCGGTCAATGCCCCCTGGCGTTCGAGCTTTCTCCACTGAAACAACAGGCTGGCGGCTACGCCCTCCTGTCTGGCCACCAGCGACACGCTCATGCCCGGCTCATAGGTACGTCGCACCAGAGCCGATTTCTCAGCAGGGGACCAGCGCCGGCGGCGCTGGTCTTTCAAGATGACTTCTACAGAGTCCGTATGTCTAGTCGTATTCACAGTCCTACTCCTATCTTCAAAGATAAGCGATAGGACCGGCTCGGGGTTTCAGGGGGCTACCTCAAGCTGCTCCCCCCGTTACTGTGTGTACAGTCACATGTCACATCAGCAGATTTCTACCGGCGCGAGCCCTGAAGGGAGTTGATCAGAATGCAGAAATCAGAATGCAGATTGCAGAGT
>JBAUTC010000187.1:0-2888 GCA_049582025.1 Thiomonas sp. | reverse complement strand
CCCAGGTTCTCGCAGCGCCCGGCGTCACCGCTGCAACCGTGGTCACCCGTGAGGACACTCCGGGCGACCTGCGACTGGCCGCCTACGCTGTGCCCGCAAAGCCCGGACTCGATCCCGCGACTCTGCGAGACCATTTGCGCCAGCACCTGCCCGACTACATGGTGCCCACGACCATCACCCTGCTCGATCGCATTCCCCTGCTGCCGAGCGGAAAAGTGGACCGACGTGCACTTCCCCGTCCTGAAGCCGCCAAGCCTGCTACCGGCGCAGCGCGGGTGACGCCGGCCAGCGAACTGGAGGCCACCGTGCTCCAGGCGATGGAGGATGTACTCAAGCTGCCCGGACTCAGTACGACCGACGACTTCTTCGCCCTCGGCGGCCACTCTCTGCTGGCAGCACGCATGGTCACCCGGCTAAACGACACGCTCGACCTTGACCTTCCGCTGCGCGTCCTGTTCGAAGCGCCCACCACCCAGCGGCTTGCACAGGCCATCGCGCATGCACAAGCAGAGGGAGTGGGACGACGGCTCAAAATCCGCCACGACCCAGACCGCACTGCTGCGCCGTTGACCGCGCAGCAGGAGCGCATCGCCTTCCTCGAAGAGCTGCACCCCGGCCGTGTGACCTACAACGCACCGTCGGCCCACCGCCTGCGCGGTCCGATGGTCATCGAGACATTCATCGCCGCGTTCCGCCAAGTAGTCGACCGCCAGCCCGTGATGCGCACCCGCATCGTGCGGGGTGCGAACGGCGACCACCATCAGGAGGTGCTGCAAACGGTGGATGTGTCCATGCCCATCGTCGATCTGCGCAGCCTGGCTGCCGATGCACGCGAAGCCGAGCTGATGCGCCGGATGCAAGCGGTGGTGGACGAGCCCATCGACATTCACCAGGCACCACTGTGGCGTGCCGGTCTGTACATCCTGGGCGACGACGAGCACGCCTTCCTGTTCATGCCGCACCACATCATCTGGGACGGCTGGTCCTTCGACGTCCTCTACGACGAAATCGCCGCGGCCTACAGCGCCCTGCTCGACGGCCGACCCAACCCGCTACCGCCCCTTCCTGTGAGCTACGGCGACTTCGCGGAGTGGCAGTCCGAGTGGATGCAAAGCGAGTCCTTCACGCGCAAGCTGAGTAACTGGAACACCCGCCTGCTGCAGGCCGCACCACCCAAGGCACTGGGCACGGACCACCCGCGGAGCGCCGGCATGAGCGGCACTGGTGCCACGGAGTGGATCGGAATCGACCGCGAAGCCACCGCCCGCCTGCGCGAAGTGGCCCTCCAAGCTGGCGTCACCCTCAACATGCTCACCCTGGCGCTGTATGGCCTGCTGGTCGCCGATGTGGCCGAGAGCCCGAGCATCGTCATTGCCACGCCGATGCGCGCCCGCATGGTGAGCGAGGTAGAAGGCGTGATGGGCTTCTTCAACAACCTGCTGCCGCTGCAAGTTCCCCGCCATGCAGCCCAGTCCGTGGGCGACGCCGCCCGCGGCGTGAAGTCCGAACTGCTCGACGGAATGAGCATGCAGGACGTGCCTTTCGAGCTACTGGCCATGGAGCCGCAGATGCGGGAGCGCAGCGCCCGGGCCGGCGGCATCTATCAGGCACTATTCTCCTTCCAGGACGCTCGCGACCGCACCCGGCAATGGGGTTCGCTCAGTCAAAGCAGCATTCTCATCTTCCAGAAGGGAGCTACGCAGGATATGGGCATGTGGCTCATGGAAGTCCCGCATGGCCTCGAAGGTGGCGTGACCTACAACGCCGACATCTACACCGAGCAGACCGCCAAGGCCTTTCTCGCGCGCTACATGGAGTTGGTAAACCGTCTCATCGCCGACCCCACGCAGACCGTCGGTGCCTTGCTCGATTCCACGACCTCCCTGGCCGCCGCGCAGTTGCGACACTTGGCGGTCGGTCCGCTCGCAGCTCCTGTGAAGACGGCCACCACGGCCGCGGCCCAACGTGTCCTCAGTCCCACCGAGGACACGCTGACTGCCGTGTGGGCCGAATTGCTGAACTTGCCTGCGGCGCATATTGGTCTCCAGGACAATTTCTTCGACCTCGGCGGCGACTCGCTGTCGGCCATGCAGGTTATTTCGCAGATGCACGCGCGCATCGGCAGGCGCCTGCAGGCCCGTGCTCTCATCTTTGAAAGCCTGGAGCAAATCGCCAGGCAGTACGACGCGATCGAGGCCGAGCCGCAGCGAAATCCGCAGGTGAAGTCCGGCCTGATCAGCCGCCTGTTCGGTGGCAAGCGCAGTTGATCCGGCCCACACGATGCCCATGCCTGCCACCCGCGCCACGCCGACGCCAAAGCGGCCGACTTGCGCACCGCAAGGCGCATCACGACGAGCCAGCGCTTCCCCGCCGCACAGACCTCTCAGTTTCGACCTCAGCCAAACCGATCACGAGGCCATGACGCCGTGATGACTGCGCGTTGAAGTACGGCGGGTGCCTCGGCGGTCGAGTGCTGCAGAGCCGATGTGTTGAGATATCCGGAGCAGCCGGACGCAACCCTAGCCCCGCCCCGCGGCCTCCACGCCCTGATTCGCCAGCGCATCGGCCAGTTCGTTGCCCGGGTCGCCGGTGTGGCCGCGCACCCAGGCCCAGCGCAGGGTGTGCGGCGCGGCGGCCTGTTCCAGGCGCTGCCACAGGTCGACGTTTTTCACCGGCTTCTTGTCTGCAGTGGTCCAGCCCCGGCGCTTCCAGCCGACGATCCACTCCGTCATGCCTTTGAGCACATATTGCGAATCGGTGTGCAGCAGCACGCGGCTCGGACGCTTGAGGGATTCGAGCGCCACGATGGCGGCCATCAGTTCCATGCGGTTGTTGGTGGTTTGGAGCTCGCCGCCGTGCAGGGTCTTTTCATGCGCGCCGCTGCGCAG
>JBAUTC010000186.1:0-1741 GCA_049582025.1 Thiomonas sp. | reverse complement strand
TGCTTGACGCGGGCTTCGATGTCGGCCGCGGCACCCGAGCCATCGATGATGGTGGTGTTTTCCTTGCCCACTTCGACGCGCTTGGCCTGGCCCAGATCGGCCAGCGTGACCTTCTCCAGGGTCAGGCCGACTTCTTCGGCGATGACCTTGCCGCCGGTCAGGATGGCGATGTCTTCCAGCATGGCCTTGCGGCGGTCACCAAAGCCCGGCGCCTTGACGGCAACGGTCTTGAGGATGCCACGGATGCTGTTGACCACCAGGGTGGCCAGCGCTTCGCCGTCCACGTCTTCAGCGATGATCAGCAGCGGGCGGCTGGACTTGGCCACCTGCTCCAGAACCGGCAGCAGGTCGCGAATATTGGAGACCTTCTTGTCGTGCAGCAGCACGAACGGGTTCTCCAGCACGGCAACCTGTTTGTCCTGGTTGTTGATGAAGTAGGGCGACAGATAGCCACGGTCAAACTGCATGCCTTCGACGATGTCGAGTTCGTTCTCCAGGCTCTTGCCGTCTTCGACGGTGATCACGCCTTCCTTGCCCACCTTGTCCATCGCTTCAGCGATGATCTGGCCGACGTTCTCGTCGCTGTTGGCCGAGATGGAGCCGACCTGCGCGATTTCCTTGGTGTTGGAGCAAGGCTTGGAGGCCTTCTTCAGCTCTTCCACCAGGGTGTTGACCGACTTGTCGATACCGCGCTTGAGGTCCATCGGGTTCATGCCGGCGGCCACGTACTTCATGCCTTCGCGCACGATCGCCTGGGCCAGAACGGTGGCGGTTGTGGTGCCGTCACCGGCGTTGTCGGAGGTCTTGGAAGCAACTTCCTTGACCATCTGAGCGCCCATGTTCTGCAGCTTGTCCTTCAGTTCGATTTCCTTGGCCACGGACACACCGTCCTTGGTCACGGTGGGGGCGCCGAACGAGCGCTCGAGCACCACATTGCGACCCTTGGGGCCCAGGGTGGTCTTGACAGCGTTGGCGAGGATGTTCACGCCTTCGACCATGCGGGCGCGGGCATCCGCACCAAAAATTACGTCTTTTGCAGCCATTGAAATTCTCCGTATAAAGCGGTTAAAGCAGGATTCAAGGCCGATGCCGCGGTCACAGCGCCGCGCTGATCAGCCTGCTTGAATTGAATTTACTTTTCGATGACGGCCATCAGGTCGTCTTCGCGCATGACCATCAGCTCGTCGCCGTCAACCTTCACGGTCTGGCCGGCATACTTGCCGAACAGGACGCGGTCGCCCACCTTCACAGCCATCGCCACCAGCTTGCCCTGGTCGTCATGCTTGCCCGGCCCCACGGCCAGCACTTCGCCTTGATCCGGCTTCTCAGCCGCGCTGCCCGGGATCACGATGCCGGAGGCGGTGGTGGTTTCTTGTTCGATACGCTTGACCACGACACGGTCATGCAGAGGGCGCAATTTCATGCAAATCTCCTGAAGTTTGTTGAAAGCCGGGCACCTATTCAGTGCCAGATGACAAACCGCCCGCTGGGTGAAAGCCAGACAGTGCGGCTGGAAACCGATCTTGAAGGCACTGGCGACAGCGCGCTGATGCAGCTGTTAGCACTCACCCTCAACGAGTGCTAATTTTAGGGACGGACTTTGGAGTTTCAAGAGGCAGGTTGCAAACCGAACCGTCTACGCCTCATCGTTAGCTTGAACGGGAGCACCGCATGGGCAGGCTCCACGCCCGCGCCACATGTAACCATCCGAACACCGTGCAACCTTTTGAAACTTTTGACC
>JBAUTC010000185.1:0-3539 GCA_049582025.1 Thiomonas sp. | reverse complement strand
ATGAGCAGGCGCTGCACCATGCCGCGCGTGTACACCGCCACCAGACCGATGCTGACAAAAGTGATCAGCGCCATCCAGTCTTCAAAACTGCTTCCGCCATGGCTTCTGATGGCGATGGGCGCAAGGTTCAGCCCGATGACGGCGACGACGGAACCAGTGACCACCGGCGGCATCAGCCGCTCGATCCACTGCACTCCCACTCCCATGACGATGAGGCCGATGGCCGCGTACACCACGCCGCAGGCGATGATGCCGCCCAGCGCCACGCCGATGTTGGCATTCGTCCCGCTGCCGGCATAACCGGTGGCGGCGATGACCACGCCGATGAAGGAGAACGACGAGCCGAGATAACTCGGCACCCGTCCGCCGACCACCAGAAAGAAAATGAGCGTACCGATTCCGCTCATCAGGATGGCGATGTTGGGGTTGAAACCCATGAGCAGCGGCGCGAACACCGTCGAGCCGAACATCGCCACCACGTGCTGCAGGCCCATGGCCAGGGTCTGTGGTGCCGGCAGTCGTTCATCCGGGGCGATCACCCCGCTGGTCTTGAGTTGCCATTTGGGAAAGTAGCCTTCGGCCATGTTGATCTCCGTGTGTCGTGTTGTTGTGGCGCGTGCGGCCCCCTGCCGCCTCGCGGGGAAAATGTGTCAAGCTGTCAATGCTAGGGGCAATGAGACGGCGTTGAGCCGTTCATGGGACGAACAGCGCTCGTTGCCCTGTGATCTCCGGCCCAAGGCAATGCTCACCCTGCACATGGCGGGTGGCATGAAAACCACGGATTGCGCCGATCAGGCGGCGCCGACCTCATCTTGGCGATGAACGCAGTTCGATGGGCCGCAGGATGAGATAGACGATGGCTGCGAACACCACGCCCAGTTCAAACCCGATGTCCATGCCATAGGGCTTGTTGAACAGCCCGGCGATAGGCCCGACAAACATGGACTGGGCCGCCCCGAGGTAGACGCCGAACAGCCCGCTGGCCATGGCGATCACTGCACTCCAGCCCACCGGCAGCTTGTGCTGCGTGTTCCAGTCGTCCAGGTTGTAACGGCCCCGGCGGAATACCAGATGTTCGAGGATGAGGATGATGGCCCACGGCCCCAGCCAGTAGGCCACCACCAGCAGAAAGTTTTCCAAGGTGGCATTGAAATGCGCCGCCGAGGGAATGGCGATCAGCACATAGACCACCGCGCCGATCAGCGTCCACACCGCGCGGTTGATCTTCTGGAAGCCCCGTCCCAGCACCTGCATCGACAGCCCGGCCGAATAGTCGTTGGGGATGTTGTTGGCGATGACCGACAACGCCAACAGGAGCAGCAGCAGCTTGCCCGCTCCGCCCAGTGGCTGCAGCGCGGCCGACAGCAGCGCACCCCCGCCGTCCTGCGCTGCCTTGCCGAAGGCAGTCACCGTGGTCAGCCCCAGGCCCAGCGACTCCAGGAGGATGCAGGGAAGGATGACGCCGAAAAAGGTCAGCCAGAACACCCGGCTGGGCGCGGTGTGCTCGGGCTGGTTGACGTTGTAGTCTGCGGCGTAAGAACTCCAGCCGGTGGCAAAACCGAAGATCGCTCCGCCGAACGACACCAGCGCGGCCACGTGCGTCATGGTCCACACCGGCGTCGGCAACGCCTGCATGTGCCCTTCGGCAGCGAACAGCACGATGAGAAAGATCGCCGCCATCGGCATCCAGGCGAAACGCTCGTAGCGATGCACATAGCGGTAGCCGTACAGGCTCACCGCGGTGGTGAGGAGGGCGATGAGCAGAATGCCCGCCCATACCGGCACGGCGCCGCCGCTGATGGCGGTGACGATCTGCGCGCCGACGATCACGTTCACCGCCGACCAGCCGATGCACGCCGCCACATTGAACAACGCCATGATCTTGGCCCCGTGCCAGCCGAAGGAATAGCGCGAAATTGTCATTTGCCGCAATCCCAGCTTGGGGCCGAGAGTGGAGAAGAACGACACCGGTAGCACACCCAGCACATTGAATGCGAGGATGACGCCCAGGCTGTCCCAGAACCCCAGTCCGAACACCGGCACCGCCAGCGCGCCCAGCGCCACGGTGGAGATCACCAGATTGGCCGACAGCCACATGGTGAAGTTGTCGACGATGCGCACATGCGTGCGCTCGGTGGGCCGCACGCGCTCGATGCCGCGTTGTTCGATGCCGCCATGCACCACATCGGGCGCCGGAGTGAGCGATTCAAAAGGTGTTTGCATTACTGATCAGGAAGTTAACGATGAAGATTGCACGCTGTCAGTGCGTGCGATTGCATATGGCACAAGATGCAAATCCGGACCAAGACATTGCACTCAGACCGAATAACGCGCCTTAATGCCCTTGCATGCCGCGCGGCACTGCTTTCCCCTGCATGACCTTGCGCGACAACAGCAACGCCCGAGCGAACGGCTGCTTCAGGTGGTCGACAACATCGGACCGCCCAGGCGAGAGGGGCCTGGCTGAAAACCGATTGCGCAGGAATTCATTGAGCAGATAGGCCCGGGATTTCCGCACCGTTGCCTCGGTGAAATAAGTCATCGCCATACTGACCGATATGCGGTCACCAGGCTGCACCCACGCCCCATCCTCCTCCGTCGTCACGTAATGCCCTGCTGTGCTTGGGATATACACACCCTCACCCGGCCCGACATTGAAGTCCAGTGCCCGGGCATCCAGCTCGTCCCGATAGTGCAGCGAACGCAACGAGTCGTGGACGAAGTAATCCTCTATAGCGACATCTGGCACCGCATCCCGATCATTTGCTTGCCAGATTCGCAGGTGTTTGCGCCCCATGACCTGCACGTTGAAATTGTTTTCGCGGTCGATGTGAAACGGCGTCACCGTGGGCGGAGAGGCGATGAACAAGAACAGGCTGTAGCCGTGCATCCCTGGATCGTGCGGCTCGACCTGCGGTTTCATGCGATCAAGGGTATCGCGCAGCAAGGCGCCGTAGTCAGGATCGTCTTCGAGAAAATACAAGGCGACCCAGGTCCCGGGTTCCTCGATTTGGTCAAAGGTCGTGTTGATGTCCTTCTTCGCTTCCGCTTCAGAAAGGGTATGGAAGGCCGATCCCTTCTTGCGGTTCGGCCGTGAGAATTTCACCTTCGACGTCCCCGCCAGCGACATGGCGAGTCGCCGCAGTCTTGGCATCTGGAGCAGCGGGTGAGTACACAAGTCATGACGCGTACACGCCACCTCCGTGGGGTGGAACGGCTCTCCGTCTGCTCGCCAGATGGGCGCGCCGCCGATCGCTCGAGCCGACGTGGCGGACAAGCCGGTGGAACCTGGCTGCGCATACACACTCATGGGCGTCTCCTCAGCTTTGAGTCCGCAGATCAACCTCAACAGAGGCCATCCACGCACCCGGCCTTGTTATGCGCCCAGTGTGCAATCGAAGCTGGCGAATATCTGCAATCGTCTGAAAATGCGGTATCAAACCGTTTCAACCGCCCCACCCCAACGCGTGGGGGGGCGGAGGGTGAATCCCTGGACAAAGGAACCGGCAATGCCTTGACGGGCACTTCCCCGGCGTGTT